>NZ_JBHWLY010000082.1:0-25734 GCF_042730435.1 Nocardioides sp. NPDC059952
GCCTTTTCTACGACCCCGGGCGCCCCGGGGGGCGCCGCCCGGGGGGGGGGGGGGGGCGGGCCCCCCCCGCCACCGGCTGTCGACGATGTGCCGTACAACGTGCGCGAACGCCGGGGCTGCCGCACGTTTTCTCTGTAGGCCTGCAATGGGCGGGCCGGTCGGGGACTGCCAATGCACGTGGTGTCCTGAAACTCGGAACTGCCATGCCCGCTAGGATCTGCCCGGGCCGTTAGCTCAGTCGGTTAGAGCAGAGGACTCATAATCCTTGGGTCGCGGGTTCGAGCCCCGCACGGCCTACCAACGATCGGTGCGCTGGACCTCGTGCATGAGCTCGATCTTGCGGAAGCCGAACTGGCGGTTGATGCGCTGCATCACGTCGTTGGACGGGTCGGTCCAGGTGTGGATGCTGGTGCGCTCGGGGTGGTCGCGTTGGACGGCGGCGAGGGTGGCGACCTTGAGGGCGAGGCCCAGCTTGTGGCCGCGGTGGGCGGACTTGACGAAGGTGTCGTCCTGGATGGCCTCGTCGCTGCCGTGGGCCAGGAAGATGACCGAGTAGCCGACGAGCTCGCCGGTGAGGATCTCACGGGCGGCGGCGGTGATGCGGTCGTAGGAGCGGGCGGTGCTCTTCTCGGCCGAACGGATGCGGTCGGCGGTGTGGGCGACCGTGTCCTGCTCGGTCTTGCCCGGCATCTCCTTGCCCATCTGGTTGCGCAGGCCGACGAACTGGGCGAGCAGCTCCTCGGGGGTGCGGTCCTCCCACATCAGGAGCTCGTAGCCGAGCACCTTGAAGGGCTTGTGAGGCAACGGGAGGTCGGCGGCGAGGTGGTCCTCGCGGCGTACGGACTTGAAGCCGAGCGCCCGCGCGAAGGCCAGGGACGACTTCGGGGGGATGGTCACCTCGGCGGTCGTCAGGGTGCGGCCGCTGGTGCGGCGTACGTCATCGGCGGCTCGCCAGAGCTCGGTGCCGACCCCGCGCCAGCGGTGCACGGGGAGAACATGGATGCCCAGCTCGACGACATGGCTCCGCTCCTCCTCCGGAAGGTCGAGCTCGGCGATGCCGATCGTCTCGCCCTGCTCCTTGGCGGCGAGGAGGACACGGCGGCCGTGGTCGTGCGGGGTGCGCACGGAGTTGGCGAGCGCCTCGAAGGTGCGATGCGACGCGTAGGGTCGATCGAAGGCCATCGATGCCGCCTCCACGGCGTACCAAGCCTTCAGAGCGGTGTCATCGTGGACGTCGACGGGGGCGATCACTGACACGGGCACTATCTAACCGTGTCGGGCAAGGCTGCGGGAAATGAGGTCCCCCAGCAAGCGTTGACACATCATCTGCTTTGGAGCTGGAGGGCCGGCGCGGCCAGTCGAGCGCATCGCGGGCCGCCGCGCTCGTCGGTGAGGTCGACGGTGGCGATGACGTGCTGCCCGGTCCGGCCGTACGCCACCATCGGGGCGAGATCGTCGAGCATCAGTTTGGCGCGACGAAACATCGTGAAACCGTCGCCGCCGAGGTCGCCCCAGGTCAGATAGACGAACCTGGCTCCACGTCTGCCCTGCACCGCGTCGCCGCGGAAGTCCAGACCCGCCTCGACGTCGACGAGCTCGATCTCGGTCTTCCAGACCGCGGTCTCGCTGTCGCCGGGCACTAGGTCGACCGGGTGCTTTCCCCGCTGGATGCCGACATGGACGTTGTGGCAGGGACCATCGTCCAGATGCCAGGTCCGACCTGGGAGGTTGTGGCCACGGATCTCGAGCAGCACCGTTCCGTTCGCCCCGGACACCGACCAGCCGCCTCAGAACGGCCCGGGCTCGGTGGAGGGGTCGTCGGGGTCGGGGTCCGGCGGACCGGGCGTCTTGGTCGGCGTCGGAGTCGGCGTCGGGGTCGGGGTGGGCGTCGGTGTGGGAGTCGGGGTCGGCGTCTGGGACGGCGGCGGCGTGTTCGACGGCTCCGGCTCCTCGGTCGGCTCGGGATCCGGGCTCGGCGGGACGTAGGGTGCGTGGCCGGACTCCGGGGCGTCCCCGTCGAGCTGGGCCGGCGGCGGGAACTCCTCGTAGTCGAGCTCGTCGGTCAGCGCCCCCATGATCTCGACCCAGGTGTCGGCCGGGTAGTCGGCGCCGAAGAAGGTGTCGAGCCAGCCGTCGAGAGCGCCACTGCCCTGGCCTCGGCTGTAGGCCACGGCGGTGGAGAGCTGCGGGGTGTAGCCGACGAACCAGGCCGAGGAGACCTCGTCCTTGTCGTTGGTCGCGGTGCCGGTCTTGCCCGCGGCCGGCTGGACCACCGCGCTGGCGGCCTGGCCGGTGCCGCTGGAGACGACCTGCTGGAGGGCGTAGGAGGTGTCGGCGGCGACATCCTCGTCCATCGCCCGCTTGCTGTCCGCGGTGTCGTCGTGCTCGTAGAGGACGGTGCCGTCGGCATCGACCACCTTGGAGACGACGTAGACGTCGTTGTGCACTCCGCCGTTGGCGATCGTGGCGTAGGAGTTGGCCATGTTGATCGGGCTGACGGTCGAGTTGCCCAGCGTGAGCAGGAAGTTCTCGGGCTGCATGTCCCCACCCGACTTCATCGGGATGCCCGGGTAGGCGGGGTCGCTGCGGTCGCCACGCGGGATGCCGGAGCGTACGGCCATGTCGTAGACGTCCTTGCTGCCGTTGGGCAGCGAGTCGGACATCTCGACGAAGGCGGTGTTGATCGAGTCTTCCATCGCCTGAAGGCTGCTGACGTTGGAGCCGTAGCTATGGCCGTTCGGATCGGCGGCGCTCTGGCCGGAGTTGCGTACGCTCACACCGCCGGGGAACTCCATCGGCGAGTTGCCGTTCCAGGTGTCCTTGAGCGAGTAGCCCGACTTCAGGGCGGCGGCGAGGGTGAACGGCTTCATCGTTGACCCGGCCATCGTGGCGCTGCTCGAGGCCCAGTTGATCTGCGACTCCAGGTAGTCCTGGCCACCGTAGAAGCCGCGCAGGGCGCCGGTCTTGACGTCGACCGTCGCCGCGCCGACGTGCAGCTCGTCGGAGACGTCGCCCTCGATATAGGCCTTCTTGTCGTCCGGACGTACGTCGTTGACCGCATCCTCCGCGGTCTTCATCGTCTTCTTGGTCAGCGTCGTGGTGATGCGGAGCCCGCCGCCGTTGATCTCGTCCTCGGTGACCAGCGGGTTGCCCTGCTCGTCCTTGAGCTTGAGGAGCTCGTCGCGGACCAGCTTGAGCGCGTGACCCTTCTGGCCGCCGTAGCGGCTGTCGGAGCGCGGCTTCTTGAACTTCGGGAGCGACTGCTTGGCCTTCTCCCCCTCGGCGGCGTCGACCATCTCCATCTTGACCATCGAGTTGATGACGTAGCGGTAGCGGCCATCGAGCTCGGCGACCGCCTCCTCGCCGTTGCTCGGGTCGAGGTCGTTGGGGTCGTTGAGGATCGCGGCCAGGGCGGCGGCCTCCTGGAGGGTGAGCTCCGCGGCCGGCTTGTGGAAGTAGGCGTTCGACGCGGCCTCGACACCGTAGGCGCCACGACCGAAGTAGATGGTGTTGAGGTAGCCGGCGAGGATGTCCTCCTTGGACTTCTGCCGGCTGATCTTCAGCGAGATCACCGCTTCCTTCACCTTGCGGGTGTAGGTGCGCTCCTGGGTGAGGTAGAGGTTCTTGACGTACTGCTGGGTGATCGTCGAGGCACCGGACTGGGCGCCACCGGTGTTGTTGTTCACCAGCGCGCGGGCGATGCCCTTGAGGTCGATGCCGCTGTTGGTCCAGAACGTACGGTCCTCCGCGGCGACCGCGGCGTCCTTCATCAGCTGCGGAATCTCGTCATAGGGCAGCGAGTCGCGGTCCTGCGAGTCGGCGATGTAACGCCCGAGCTCGTCCTTGCCGCCGCGGTAGTAGACGAAGGAGGTCTCCTTCTCGTAGGCGGCGTTGGCGTCGGGGATCGGGATGGCGTTGTAGGCCACGATCACACCCAGGGAACCGATCAGCGCGCCGACCAGAATCACGATGAAGAAGGCCTTCAGGACCTTCTTTCCTCGCTTCTTCTTCGGCGTCGGTGTCGGTATGTAAGGCGGATTGCCCTGCCAGCTCACGATGTCCCCTCCCGCGGTCACAAACGTCCCTAGAGTACGGCGGGCATCCAGCCGCTTCGCGATCCTCGGACCCGTGTTCTCGACGTCTCAGCCGGGGCTCAGCGAGGTCTCAGGAGGTCATCAGCACGCGAACGGGCCTCCGACCTGGGCCGGCGATGCCGTGTCTGCCCAGGTCAGAGGCCCGTTTTCGAAAGGCTCAGACCAGGAAGTAGAAGGTGCTGTAGTGGTCGGGGGTGAAGTAGACGTCCCCCGTTGTGGTGTCCACCACGAGCCGGTAGGACTGGCGCTGCGCACCGCATTCACGCGGGGTCACGTCGAACTCGAGGTAGGAGTGGCCCGAGGGCAGCTCCCCTTCGTAGTTGTTGTAGGTGCCACCGGAGAAGTTGCAGGTGCCGGTGGGCGGCCAGTCGTGCCAGCCACGGTTGGTCGGGTAGCCCAGCGAGGCCCAGACCTCGTTGGAGTCGAGGGCCTCGGCACAGCCCTTGTGGGTGCAGCTCTCGATCCAGTCGGCCTGGGCGGCGGGGGCGAGCGCGACGCTCCCACCGAGCAGGCCGGTGGTGGCGACGAGAGCTGCGAGGAGCAGCTTGAGCATCGTGAGCACGGAGCGGTTCTTCCCGGACATGAATCCTCCAGTGTGTGCGTTACGGACGGTTGGTAATTCTGCTACCTGACACGTCCGGATGGGGGCTCCGAAGGTCACGAACCGGTGAACTCTGGGGTGTGAGCGTGCCTTCAGACGATGCCCGCCTCGCGCGCGAGGATCGCCGCCTGGACCCGCGAGGCGACGCCGAGCTTCGCCAGGACGCGGGATACATGGGTCTTCGTGGTCGCCTCGGAGATCACCAGCCGCCCGGCGATCTCCGCGTTGGACAGGCCCTGGCCCAAGGCAGCGAGCACGTCCCTCTCCCGAGGTGTGAGATCGGCAGGAAGAGGTACGCCGCGCGTGGCCGCCGGGCCGGATCGGTCGGGTGCGCCGGCGAGCTCGGCGAGCACCCGGCGGGTCACCTCCGGAGCGACCACGCCGTCGCCCGCGGCGACGTGCCTGACCGCGTCGACCAGGTCGGCGGCCTCCGCCGACTTGAGCAGGAACCCGGCCGCGCCGGCGCGGAGGGCACCGAAGACGTACTCGTCCAGGTCGAAGGTGGTGAGCACGAGTACGTCGGCGAGCCCCTCCTCCACGACCTGGCGGGTCGCGGTCACGCCGTCGGTGCCGGGCATGCGTACGTCCATCAGGACGACGTCGGGGCGCAGCGCCCGCGCGTTGGCGACCGCGGTCGCACCGTCGGCGGCCTCCCCCACCACCTCGATGTCGCCGGCGGTGGCCAGGAGCATGCGCAGGCCCGCGCGGATGGCGGCGTGGTCGTCGGCGAGCAAGACGCGGATCATGCGCTCGCTCCCGGGAGCGGCAGGATCGCCCGGACCCGCCAGCCGGGTCCGTCGGGGCCGGCCTCGAACGTGCCGCCGAGCGCTTCGGCGCGTTCGCGCATCGACACCAGCCCGGTGCCGGTGCCGGCCTCGGCCGCGTACTCCTGCGCACCACCGGCGTCGGTCACCTCGATCTCGAGGGTGGTTCCGGGGACCAGGCGCAGGTGGGTCGTGCCACCACCATGCTTGAGCACGTTGGTCAGGGACTCGCGCACGATCCGGTAGACGGCGTGGTCGACCGCGACCGGCAGCGCGAGGTCGGCGCCGTCGAGAAGCCCGCCGGGGTCGTCGACCCGCAGCGTCAGACCGGCCAGCCGCGCCTGCTCCAGGACGGGGCCGAGGTTGGCGGCGCGGGAGGCGGCGGTGAGGTCCTCGGCGTCGCCGGTCCCGCCGTCGGAGCGCAGGACACGGATCATCGCGCGCATGTCGTCCAGCGAGGCCAGGCTCTCGGCCCGCACCGATCGCAGCGCCGCCCGGTCGCGCTCCGGGTCGTGCTCTCCGGCGAGCGCCGCGCCCGAGGTCAGCGCGATGGCGGACAGGTGGGAGGCGACGACATCGTGCAGGTCACGGGCGACCGCGGAGCGCTCGGCCCGGACCGCGTCGTGCCGTTGCGCGTCGGCCAGGCGCAGCAGCGCGGCGCTGCGCTCCCGCTCGAGCCGGGCCCGGTCCTCGGCGGCGTCGGCGAGCTCGCTGCCCTGACGTACGTTGCTGCCCCACCACATCGGGGTGACGACGATCGCGAAGAGGGTGAGCGCGAGCACGACGGGGGTGCGCGGGTCCGAGGTGGCCGCGGCGGAGGCGACGACCGCGGCCGCGATGGCGACCGCGACGGCCACGGTGGCGATGCGTCGCGCCAGCGGCGATCCGTGCAGCTGGCCGGCGAAGAGCGCGTCCCAGAGCACCACCACCATCGCGATGCTGCCCCCGAGCAGCAGGTCTGCCCCGAAGCAGAGGGCGACGACGATCTGCACCGCGAGCGGCCGCCGCCGCTTGAGCACGAGCGCTCCGGCCGCGAGGGCGAGCGGGACGAGATGCCACCAGATCGGCACGCTGTCCAGGTCGATGCCGAAGGGGTGCAGGCCGCGTACGCCCCCTACCTGCCCCAGCGCGTGCAGCGCGAGACCGGCGACGAGGACGACCACCGCGTCGAGCCAGGCCAGACGGCGGTCCGCGGCGCGAAGGCTCGTGCCGCCGCCGAGAAGCGCCGCCGGCAGCTGCTGCAGCAGGGTCGGGCGGTCCACGGCACCATCTCAGCACGTACGCCGCCTCCCCGGGGTCATCCGAAGGATGTATCTCCGCCCGGAAGGATCACCGGTTCGGCCGACGCGCACGGGACCGGCCGCACGCGAGCCTCGGGGCATGGACATCGACCTCGGACCGCTGACCGGCGACCTCGGCGGCACTGCGACGTACGTCGCGCTGGCAGTGCTGGCGCTGATCGACTCGACCAGCTTCGGCACCTTGCTGATCCCGGTGTGGCTGCTGATGGCGCCGGGCCGGGTGCGGCCCGGACGGATCCTGGTCTATCTGGGTGCGCTCGCCGGCTTCTACGCGTTGCTCGGCATCGCGATCCTGCTGGGTGGCTCGGCCGTGGCCGACACGGTCTCCGGGCTGAGCGACTCGCGCCCGTTCCTGTGGGGACAGCTGCTCGTGGGGGTCGGACTGTTCGCGCTGAGCTTCAAGCTCGACCCTCCCGGGTCGGGCAGGCAACGGTCCGACGCCCCCGAACCCCCGAGCCGCCTGCTCCGCTGGCGCGAGCGAGCCGTCGCCTCGGAGTCCGGCTCGGCCTCGGCACTGGCCGCGCTGGCGGTGCTGGCCGGGCTGGTCGAGGCCGCGTCGATGCTCCCCTATCTCGCCGCGATCGGGGTGATCGGCACCCAGGGACCGGACTGGCCGGTCTCGGGACTGTGGGTGCTCGGCTACTGCGTGGTGATGATCGCTCCGGCGCTCCTGCTCACCGCCGCACGGGTCCTCGCCGCTCCTCTGGTGGCGCGGCCACTGGCCATCCTCGACGGCTGGCTGGTCAAGCACGCCGCGAGCGCGACCGCGTGGGCCGTGGGCATCGTCGGGTTCCTGCTCGCCCGGGCAGCGCTCGGGCCGCTCTTCGGCTGAGTCCCTCACTCCCAGCCGCAGTAGCCGGGCAGGAAGTCGTAGAGGGCACGCTTCTGCGCCTTGCTGAGCTTCATGAAGTAGCTGGCCCCGTCAGGGACTCCGGGGCCACCGACATGGACGCGGAAGAGGCTGCCGACCTTGTCGTCGGCCAGTGCGTGCGGGTCGCAGCGGGCGGGCAGGACCCGCAGCTCGAGGGTGGCCGCCTCGCCCGTCATCGGGCGCGGGGTGAACCGCGGCCAGGTCGGCGTCTCGGCGGCGAGCTGGAAGAGGACGGTGCCCTCCCAGCCGTCGAAGGTGGCCTCGGGGGCCTTCTCGGTCGGGGTGAAGGTGACCGGGAGGACGAAGACGCTCTGCTTGCCCTCGCCCTCGACCCGGGGATCCCCGACCGTGATCTCGGCCGCCTCGGTCAGGGTGCGCTCGGCGCAGTCGCGGTCGAGGAGGCGGTCGACGTTGGCGTACCTGTCCTCGGCGCGGCCGGTGCTGGTGCGCCACTCCCCCGCCTCGTCCCCGCCCCCGCCGGTCTCGCGCCAGGTGATGGTCACGTCGGCGTCCCCGCCCTCGCCGCACTCTCCGCGCGGCATGTCGAAGTCGAAGTCCATCTCCGGCTCGACCGGTTCCGAGCCTTTCCATCCGGCTCGGAACCGGTCGCTGCTCACCTCGAGGCGCGATACCTCGATCGTGGAGCCGGTGTCGTTGACGAGGCGTACGAACGCCTCACCGGTGTTGCGCTGGAGCCGGGTCTGGTCGAGGTAGGCGGTCAGCCCGTCGGGCCAGGCCGTCTCGCGCGGCTCGCTCGTCCCGCAGGCGGCCAGGGCCGCCCCGATCAGAAGACCCGCGGCGAGCACGGCGATTCGGCGCACTGCGGCAGATTAGCGGAGTCACGGCACCTGTTCATGCCCCTTTCTTGAAGGTCCAGGCACCGGAGCCGATCCGGTAGGAGGTGATGCCGTTCTCGGTGCCGAGGCGCTCCGGGGCGGTCCTGCCGGGGCCGGTGGCCAGGTAGGAGCCTGCGGGGAGGCGTACGACGGCGGTGACGTTGACAGGGACGGTGGCGCGGAGGGCGACGGCTCCGGATCCGCTGCGGGTCCAGTCGGAGGCGACGCGGCCACGCTGGGTGACCACGGACCCCTTGGCGTGGGTCAGGCCGGTGGCCGGGACGCTCAGCTCGACCTCGGCGGCGCCGGGGGCGCTGGTGCGGATGCCGAGCACCGACTCGGTGACGTCGACGATGCCGCGCGAGCCCCAGCCATGGGAGGCGCTGTTGGCCGAGCCGCTCAGCTCCCAGGCCTCGGGGGTGAAGGTGCCGCCGTCGGCGAGCCAGCCGGCCCAGCCGTAGTCGTCCTCGTTGGTCAGCAGGTTCAGCACACCCTCGCCCGCGCCGGAGTCGGCCAGGGCCTCGAGCAGCACGTGGGCGGTCATCGGGCCCTGCTTCATCCCCTGGGCGGCGATCTGCTCACCGAGCGCGGTGACGTCCTGCTCCGGTGCGACGCCGAAGGTGATGGCGTACGAGGTCGCGTGCTGTCCGGCGTGGGCCGACTGGGTGCCGTCGGCGAGCAGGCCGTCGACGTAGGTCCCGTCGGCCTTGCGCAGCGTCTGGTTCATCCGGGCGGCGAGGGCGTCGGCATCCGAGTTGAGCGCGGCGACCTCCTCGGCCGGGCGGTCCAGCTCCTCGCCGATCAACGCGACCTTGCGGAGCACGTCGACGCCGAGTGCGTTGACCGTGGTCCTGGCGGCGGTGGTCATGTCGTAGCCGAAGCGGCCGTGGGCGGGCCAGTCGACGATCCCGTACAGGTACTGGCCGGAGCCGCCGGACAGGTTGGTGACCAGCCCCTGGGTCGGGCCGCTGGTGGCGATGTGGCGGCGGATGTAGCCGGCGGTGGCGGTGAGGTTGTCATAGGCGTCCTCGAGGACGGCCTTGTCGCCGGTCTCGAGGTAGTAGCGCCAGATCCAGTCGGGGACGACCTCGGTGAAGTCGGGGATGTCGCGCTTGCCGTCGCCGTTGGGGTAGACCGCGTTGTAGCGGCCGGCGTCGTTGCCGGTGGTCCAGTAGCGCTCCTGGCTGAGCAGGAACTCCCGGATCGCCTGGCGGGAGGCGACCCGCTCGCGCTGAGAGGACATCAGGCCGATCGAGATGTTGGCGGTGTCGTGCAGGAACTGGCCCTGCTCGCGCGTCGGGGTGTCGACGAAGGTCTCCTGCACCGAGTAGCGCAGCGAGCGGTCCATCAGGTCCCAGACGTCGTCGAGGGTCTCGTCGGAGCTCTCGAAGGTGGCGGCGCCGTCCTCGTCGTAGGCGGTGTGGACGACGGTCGCGGTCACGTCCTCGGTCGTGATCTCCTCGCCGGCGCCCGGGACCTCGAGGTAGCGGAAGCCCAGGTGGCCGACCGCCAGGTAGTCCTGCGCGCCGGCGGCCTGGGTGTAGGGGAAGGACATGTTGGTGCTCTGCGTCGAGAGTCCCGTGGTCGAGACCCGGCCGGTGTCGGCGAGCTCGTAACCCGCCCGGATCGGGACCTGTCGCCCGGCGACTCCGTCCGCGAAGTGCACGCCGGGTCGGGCCGGGATGATCGTGCCGAAGTCCGCGACCGGGGTGCCGTCGGCGGCTCGGAGGATGCGCTCGGGATGGACGACGGTCTCCTCGAGCCGGGTCTGCTGGCCCTCCAGGTGGGTGAACGGCGCCACCGGGTGCGCGCCGATCACGACGGCGTTGCTCCAGGTCGTGTCGTCGTAGCCGGGCGCGGTCCAGTCGCCGATCGCCCGCGCGGCCTGACCGTCGAGGTGCTCGATCCACAGGCCCTCGCCGTTGCGGGTGCCGACGGTGACGTACGGGCCGCGGCGGACCTTCCAGGAGCCGTCGGAGACGATCGTGGTCGTCTCACCGTCGGCGTAGGTGAGCTCGAGCTTCAGGAGTACGCCGGGGATGCCCGCGGCGCGGCCCTGGCCACCACTGAACCAGTGCAGCTTGACGCCGAGGGCGAGGGTCTCGCCGGGAGTGACCAGGTCGGTGACGTCCGCGGCCTGGTAGTAGCCCTCGCTCGGGTAGCCGAAGTTGCTCATCCGGTCGGCCTGCTCGCCGCCGAGATAGAGCTCGGCGGTGTGGCTGGCGGCCAGGTAGCTGCGGGCGCGGACGATCCTGCCCTCCGGGACCTCGACCTCGGTGCGGGCCAGGGTCCACTCGTCGCGCTCCTGGGCGGGGTTGTCCGCGGTGCCCGGTGGTCTCCTGATCCAGCTCGCCCCGGCCCAGTCGGTGTCGTCGAGCCCGGTCTCGAAGGCCGCCTCGGCCGACCAGCGTGAGGGCTGCTTGCGGCGATCCCAGGTCTTGACCCGCCAGGTGTAGCTGCTGCCGGGCTCGAGGTTCTCGCCGGCGTAGTCGACGTAGGACTGCTGCGCGGAGGACACCTTGTCGGAGTCCCAGACGATGTCACCGGCGGCGTCGCGTACCTCGATCTTGTAGGCGCTCTGCACCTCGTTGGCGTCGCTGTCCTGGGGCAGCCAGCCGAACCGCGGGGTCAGGTCGGTGTTGAGCGGTCGGGTGATGTCGTCGACGGTCAGGTCGACGGGCTGGTCAGGTGCGGTGTTGCCCGGCGCCGCTCCCGAAGGGGAGATGGCGGCCGAGAGGCTGGTGACGACGAGCGCGCTGGTGACGATCGCGGCCAGGCGGAGCTTCATGGGGTCCTCCGAGCGAGTTGATACGTTTCTGTGGCCGGATCCGGCCACAGCCTTCTGGTTCAGCAGACGGCGCGAAGCCGCTCGACCTCCGGGCTCTGGCCCGGGCTCGTGCTGAGCACGTGGCAGCCGGAGGGCACGTCCTGGATCACCAGGTACTCGCCCTCACGGGTGGCGGGCACCGAGCGCCCGTCGAGGAATACCTGGTCTCCGGACGTCGACGGCACGAGGACATCGGCCCGGGAGTTGCCCGGAACGCTCACGCCGACGTCGACGCCGCGCGCGGTCGTGGCGTACGCAGCGCCGATGCGACCGCGGAGCGTAGGCAGGGTGACGTGGGCCCAGGGGACCCCGGCGGGCTGTGGCCGGACGCGGAACTCCGCGTAGCCCGGCACCAGGGGCTCGATGCCGAACATGCCCTGCGGCACGTTGTAGGCCGGCGACGCCGCCCAGGGGTGCGACCAGGTCATGTTGGACTTCAGGGAGGTGTCCCAGGCCTCCGCGGTGGCGCCGGCTCCCTTCGCGATCATGTTGAGCCAGCTGCGGAGCCCGGTGCTCGTCAGCAGCTGGTGCGCGACGTCTCCGCGGTCACCGTCGTAGAGGGCCTCGAGGACGAAGGCGGCGCAGTAGACGCTGCAGGCCATGCCACGGGTGCCGATGTAGTCCGCGGCGCGTTGCGCGACCTCGCCCTGGGCGAGCCCGAACGCGGTGGCGAAGACGCTGGCCTGGAGCGCCCAGTGCTGGATCGGGGTGCCGTCGGCGTTCAGACCGTCACGGAAGGCGCCCGTGGCCGGGTCCCACAGCCGGTCGTTGGCCGCGTTCCGGAGGCGGTCGGCGATGGCGGTGTACGTCGCCGCGTCGGCGTCGTGACCCAGGACGGTCGCGATCTCCGCCATGTCGCGGAACGAGCGGTGGCCGATCGCGTTGATGACGGTGTTGTAGGGCCGGAAGACATAGCCGTCACGCTCCGAGGCCGGCCAGTCGACGATGTCGCAGTCGGTGCAGGTGCCGCCGGTCAGGCCGGTGTCCTTGCGGATGAGGCCTGTCGACTGCTCGACCCACTCCAGAGGCAGCTTCTCCTGCAGGGCGGTGTAGTTGCGGGCCAGGGCCTCGGTGTCACCGGTCTGCTGCCACGAGTCGTGGAAGGCCAGGATCGTGTACATCGGCCACTCGGTCGGCCACGTCCTGCGGGTGAGCAGGTAGTCCAGGGAGTAGTTGCCCAGGGTCGGGTCGCTGGAGACGAAGAAGTTGGCCATCATCTGCAGGTAGCTGTCGGCCTCGTAGGCACCGCGTTCGCGGCTCCAGGAGTCGACGTAGAGGTCGTGGTTGGTGGCCTCGATCGTGTTGCGCGAGAGTGCCCACACGCGGTCGAGGTCGTCGTCGGCGGAGTCGAAGACCGCCTCGTCGGTGTCGAAGGGGTAGATCTGGGCGAGGGCGGGGAAGTCGGCGGCGCCCAGGCCTGTCGGGGCGCCGATGACCTCCGCGTAGCGGAAGACCCGCATACCCCAGGTCTCCAGGTGCTGCTGCCCCTCGCGCAGCGTCCACCTGTCCTGGTAGGTGTTGCCGGTCCGCATGGCGTACCGCACCGTCTGGGGGGCGGAGAGCTCCTCGCCGAACCGGAGGTCGAGCACCTGGCCCGCGGTGCCGTCGAGGTCCAGGGAGAGACCGCCGATCCAGGTACGTCCGTAGTCGATGAAGTAGTGGCCGGGCGCCTTCTCCACCACGCTGACCGGCTTCCTCAGCTGTTGCTCCACCTTCGCGGTGGGGGCGGCGCGGAGGTCGCCGAAGGCCGGGCGCGCCGCGGCGTCGCTCCAGCCGGAGTCGTCGAAGCCCGGCTCGGCGAAGCCCTCGGGCCACTGGGCCGACTGCAGGTTCTCCTTCGGCGCCGAGAAGAACGAGGTCCCGATGCTGCCGGCGGCAGGGAAGACCTTCGCGCCCGCCAGTGCCCGCCACCGGGGACTGCTCACGACCACGTCACGGGTGCCGTCGGCGTACTCCACGACGAGCCGGCCGAGGAAGCGCCGGTCGCTGCTCGTCCAGCCGAGCACGCCGATCGCGTTGTCGGCTCCCGGCCGGAGCGCGGCGGTCACGTCGAAGCCGTCGTAGCGGGCCTCGCCGCGGATCGGCTGCGTCGGACCGAGGCCGACGAACCGGCCGTTGAGCCATGCCTTGTAGACGTACTGCCGACCGGGTGCGGTCGAGGATGCGGTCGCGTAGAGGGTGGCGGCCGCGATCGGCTTGCCGGGCAGGGTGAACTCGTGCCGGAGGAAGGCCCAGTCCTGCGACTCGACGCCGTAGACGCAGTTGGAGTTGGTGCCGATCTCGAGCCAGCCGCCCGCCACGGCGCCGCAGGCGAAGTCGCTGCCAGCGGAGAAGTCGTTGGCGTAGAGGACCTCGCCGGAGGCGGAGGTGACGCTCAGGTCGTCCCACGCGTTGCGCTCGGATCCGCCGGTGCGGAAGCCGACTGTGCCGGCCGCGAAGTCGGTGAGGGTCCGGGTGTCGATGAGGGTGTCGTCGAGCCAGGTGCGGATGGTCGTTCCTTCGGCCTGGATCCGCAGCCGGTAGGAGGTCCCGCGGACGAGCGCCACCGGCAGCGGCACCGAGTCCAGCTGGGTGAAGGTGCCGCCCACGCGCTTGTGGGGAGCGAAGGTGTTGGCCCCGTCGCCGCGGAACTGCCACATGTAGTAGTTGCTGGCGTCCGTGGCCCGGAAGGCGATGGTGGCGTTCTGCGACGTGATCCGGAAGGTGGTGTCGATGGTGACGTCGCCCCAACTGATGGCGCGGGCGGGGGCGAGCCAGATGGGTTCCGCCTGACCCCACTCCTGGCCGGGACCGGTGGTGAAGGTGGCCGCCTTCGACCAGTCGGAGCCCTTTCCGCGCCCGTCCCAGGTGCGTACGCGCCACCGGTAGGTCTGCTCCGACTCGAGCTCCGGCCCGGCGTAGGGCACGTTGGTGCTCGCCGAGGACGTGACGCGACCTGAGTCCCACACCCCGGCGGCGCCGATGCCCTCGCTGGCCCGAGCGACCTGCACGCGGTAGGCGCTCTGCTCGGCGAAGGGAACGTGCCAGGCCAGCAGGGGCGAGTCGAGGTCCTCCACGTCACGCGGCGAGGACAGCTGCGAGACGGTGAGGTGGGTCGCGGCCGCGCCGTCGACGGCAGCGGCCGGGACCGGCGCCGAGACGACGGCGGTGATGAGGGCGCTGGTGACGACCGCGGCCAGGCGGAGCTTCATGGGGGTCCTCCGGAGCGTGATTGATACGTTTCACTGCTACCCGGAGACTATGACGCCCGTCACATGGTCGGGAAGGGTCGTGGCCGGATCCGGTCAGCTTCCGCCGGAAACCACCAGGACATGGAGGGTGCGGGGGCCGTGTACGCCTTCGACGCGGTCGAGCTCGATGTCGCTGGTGGCCGAGGGGCCGCTGATCCAGGTCTGCGGTCGGGCCGGGTCGAGGAGGGCGATCGCCTCGGGGACGTCGGGGACCACCTGGTCCTCACGGACCACGCAGATGTGCGTGTCGGGGACCAGGGAGATCGCCCGGCGGCCCTGGTCGGGGGCGTGGTCGAGGACGATCGTGCCGGTCTCGGCGATGCCGACCCGGGCCTCGGTGACGACCGCCGCGATCCGGTCCAGCTCGGCCGCGGTGAGGGTGCCGTCGTCGAGGATCGCGTCGGCGACCTGGATCGAGAGGCCGGGCGGGACCACCACCTGGCCGGCGGGGAGGGCTGCGGCGATCCGGTCCGCCAGGTCGTCGGGCGCGCAGCGCTCGACGACGGCGCGGTAGTCGGCGACACGTTCGGCGAAGAGGTCGACGATGTCGCCGGTGACCTCCCGTGGGACCGGAGTGCTCTCCGGTCTCGGCGCCGGCTCGACGTCGGCCAGCGCTGCGCGGACGCGGGCGAGGATCTCGGTGCGTGCGTCGGTCATGGCCATCCTCAGCTCTCGTTCTTTCCGCCGTCGGTTCCCCCGCCGTTCGTGCGCAGCCACCACGCCCGGAAGCTCTCCCCCGGCGCCTCGGGCAGGTCACGCGCGCCGAGCCAGGCCTTCGGCCCGAACCGACGCGCGACACGCATCCCCACACCGGTGAGGCGCTCGACGGCGGAGAGGCGGCGCGAGCGCCCCAGGACGTACGCCGCACCCTTCATCGCCACCGCCTCCGGCTTCGGCACGCCGCCTCGGTGGGCGTCGACCACCTGGGCGCGCTGGTCGACGAGGACGGAGGGGATGTCGATGCGTACCGGACAGACCTCGAAGCAGGCCCCGCACAGCGAGGAAGCGTAGGGCAGCGAGTCGGTCTGGTCGTCGTGCCCGACGCCCTTCAGCAGCGGGTTGAGGATGGCGCCGATCGGGCCCGGGTAGACCGAGCCGTACGCATGACCGCCGGTGCGCTCGTAGACCGGGCAGACGTTGAGGCAGGCCGAGCAGCGGATGCAGCGCAGCGCCTGCCGGCCGACCTCGTCTGCCAGCGCGCGGGTGCGGCCGTTGTCGAGGAGCACGACGTGCACCTCCTGCGGACCGTCTCCGGGGGTGACGCCGGACCACACCGAGGTGTAGGGGTTCATCCGCTCGCCGGTCGAGGACCTCGGCAGGAGCCTGAGCATCGGGTCGAGGTCCTCCCAGCGGGAGACGACCTTCTCGATGCCGACCACCGAGACCAGCACCTCGGGCAGGGTCAGGCACATCCGGCCGTTGCCCTCCGACTCGACCACCACGAGCGTGCCGGTCTCGGCGACCGCGAAGTTGGCGCCGGAGATACCGACCTTGGCGCGCAGGAACTTCTCGCGCAGGTGCTCGCGAGCGGCGCCCGCGAGCACCGCCGGCTCATCGGTCAGATCGGACGGCGCCGGACGACCAGCAGCCGCCATCTTCGAGCGGAAGATCTCGCGGATCTCGGCGCGGTTGCGATGGATCGCGGGAACGAGGATGTGCGAGGGCAGGTCGTCGCCGAGCTGCACGATCAGCTCGGCCAGGTCGGTCTCCCAGGCCGCGATGCCCTCCTCGGCGAGCGCCTCGTTGAGCCCGATCTCCTGGGTCACCATCGACTTGACCTTCACGACCTCCTCGGCGGCGTGCGCCTTGGCGATCGAGGCGACGATCGCGTTGGCCTCGGCGGCGTCACGGGCCCAGTGGACGGTCGCGCCGTTGGCGGTGAGGGTCTCCTCGAGGCGTACGAGCTGGGTGTCGAGGTCGCGCAGGGCGCGCTCCTTGACCGCGGCACCGGCCAGGCGCAGCTCCTCCCAATCGGGGACCTCGGCGACGACCTTGGCCCGCTTGGCGCGGATGGTGCCGGTCGCGTGGGCCAGGTTGTGGCGCAGCTGGGAGTCGGCGAGGGCCTCGCGCGCGGCCTCCGGGAAGGCCGGCATTCCGACGAATGTGCCCGTCATCGCAGAGCCCCCTCGGTCGAGGCGAGGATCTCGGCGAGATGGACGGTGCGTACGCCCGAACGCTGCCGGGAGAGCACGCCACCGATGTGGGTCAGGCACGAGTTGTCGCCGGCGACCACGATCTCGGCGCCGGTCTCGCGGATGTGGCGGGCCTTGTCGGCGCCCATGGCGATCGAGGTGTCGGCGTTCTTGACCGCGAAGGTGCCACCGAAGCCGCAGCACTGGTCGGCCCCGGGCAGGTCGACCAGCCGGATCCCCCGGACCGCCTCGAGCAGCTGACGTGGCCGGTCCCCCACTCCCAGCATCCGCAGCGAGTGGCAGGTCGGGTGGTAGGTCACCCGGTGCGGGAAGTAGGCGCCCACGTCGATCACGCCGAGCACGTCGACGAGGAACTCGGAGAGCTCGTAGACCTTCGGGGCGACCTCCGCGACCGCCTTCTCGAGGGCCTCGTCGCCGGAGCGGCGGGCCACGATCGAGTGCTGGTGCCGTGCCGAGCCCGCGCACGATCCGGACGGCGTCACGACGGCGTCGTAGCCGGCGAAGGCGTCCACGAACGTACGCACCACCGGGACCGCCTCGTCCAGGTAGCCGGTGTTGACCATCGGCTGCCCGCAGCACGTCTGTGCCTGCGGGAAGTCGACCTCGACGCCCAGCCGGCGCAGGAGGCGTACGACGGCCTGGCCTGTGCTCGGGTAGAGCGCGTCGTTGATGCACGTGACCATCAGTGCGACTCGCATCGAGCCTCCTTCGTCTCTGGTGACCATCAAATCAGTTCAGATGAGTCCTGTGCGTACGGCCCGCACGACCGCCTCCACACTCGTCCCCGCTCCCAGCGCATCCGCGGCCGCCCGGAGACGGCGCCGCACGGTCCGCTCGGAGATGCCCAGCGCACGCGCGATCCGCTCGATCGTGTAGCCCCGAGCGAACAACGCCAGCACCTCCACCTCGTCCTTGGGAAGGTCGGTGGGAGCAGATGGTCGTACGCCGCCCGAGGCTGCCACGGTTCACTCCTGTCTCAGCATGGGGCTGACCGGCGGGTGAGGGTGGGACGCCGGGCTCATCCGGCCACCACCTTCTCGACGTAGGGCACCAGCCGCACCGGCCCGGCGAGCCCGTAGCTCTGCCTGGTCGCCACGCCGTAGACCGACGGGGTGACGGTGCGCAGCCGGTTGAGCAGCGTCGAGGCCACCTCGATCTCGATCGTGTTGGAGCCCCGGACCAGCGCGTGGCCGAGGTCGACGACGGAGTCCATCGGGTCGCACGGCGCCAACAGCTCGCCGTTGACCCGAACACGGAACGTGTCGTTGACATCACCGAGCTCGAGGAAGGCACCGTCGTCGCGGGTCCAGTCCTCGCCGAGGTCCACCACCGTGCGGTAGCGGCCGATGCCGGAGACGTCCTCGAGGCCGGCGACCTTCGACCAGGACTGCGGCGCCGCGAGGTCGCTGGTCACGACCTCCTTCGTCGTGGCGAGGTCCTTGGGGTCGGTTGGGTTGGCCGGCTTCCAGTCCTCGAGCGCAAGCGCCCAGGACTGCGGCGTCACCGGCTCGCGGACCCGGTCGACGACGACCTTCACCGTCCGCCCGTCGGCCTTGGTGAGCTCGAAGCTGCCGGCGGTCGTCGTGCGCAACGCGACGTTGGCGCCCCGCGCCACCACGGCCTGGCCAGCGGTGGCGACGGGGAGAACAGAGCGGGCGACGCCCGCGCCCGGGGCCGCGAGAGCGACCACGGTGGACTGGCCAGGAACCAGGTCGACGCTGACGCGGACCCGGCTCCCGGAACGCTCGTAGGCGGCGATCCGGGTGACCTCACCGGTCCAGGCGTCCAGCAGCCACGGCACCGCGGCGCGGTCGGTGGCGGTCAGCCAGACGTCCTGCCGCACCGGGTTGAGCCGCCGGTTCTCGGCGTGCCTCGCGTTGGCGAGGTAGTAGAGGTCGGTCTTGCCGGTGATGCGCCGCACGTGCATGACGGTGGAGTCGGCGTGCTCGACGTCGCGTACGACACCGAGCTCGGCCAGCGCGCCGCCGACCCCTGCCTCCAGGACGCTGCGGGTCGTCGGCAGCGCGGCGATCTTCGTCATCAGGTCACGGACCTCGGCGACCGCGGCCTCGTCGGTGCGGCCGATCGGGGTGGCGTCGCGGCCCCAGTCCTTGCCGGCATCGTTGACCAGGACGATCGGCAGGCCCGCGCGTCCCAGGGCGAGCGCCTTGCGGGCGGCCTCCAGGTCGATCGTGACCTCGCGGCTGCGGATCTTGTCGGGGCCGATGACGAGCACCTTGTAGGCCGGGCCGTCCGGCGCCAGCCGCCCACCCTCGAACCTCACCTCGTCGCGGGTCAGCAGCGCGGAGGTGATGAACGAGTGCGACCAGCCGAGCTTGGTGCCGTCGTTGGTGACCCAGAACGGGCCGATGCCGGTGGAGGCACCGGCCTTCTGGCGCAGGAAGACGATGTCGTACGTCGGGCGGCCGGTCCGCAGGACCAGCTGGGTGCGGGCGAGGTAGCGCGCGATCCCGGGGATGTGCTCCCACTGCGGCGTCCGCGGTCCCCACGCCTCGCCGTAGCCGATCGCGCCGTTGTAGTAGGGCGAGAACGCGGCGAAGCCGGGCCAGGTGACGTCCGGGGCGGCGGCGTAGGGGAAGCCGTGGATCATCGCGTGGTTGACGCCCGCCGCGAAGATGCTGTTGATCGTGAACAGCGCCTGGTTCTGCGCCGTGGGGCTGGTGCTGTTGGCGCCCCAGGTCGTGTTGTAGGCGCCGCCGTTGTAGCAGATCGCCTCGCAGGAGAGCACCTGCTTGCCGGCGATGTCGCGGCCGCCGGCCATGACCCGGTAGTCGTCGAGGTTCTTGAAGCCCAGCGACTCCGTCTCGGCGATGTCGAGCAGCGCGGAGTGCTCGGTGGCGTCGGTCTCCAGCCCGTACGCCTGGATCCGCAGCCCCATCCCGAGCGAGCGCGCGAAGCGCTGCATCGGCAGCAGGTGGTGGTCGCGGTAGAGGTCGGAGAGGACCTGGTTGAAGTCGTCGCGCACCTGGTTCGTACGCAGCGAGTCGGTCGTCGCGGGAGCGCCGGGTGTGCCGAGCGCGAAGCGGTAGGCCTCGTCGACCTCGAGCACCACCGGGAGGAACGGCTGGAGGTCGTAGCCGGCCCGGGTGCGGAACTCCTCGAGCAGCTTCGGCGTCCAGATGGTGGCGTCCGACTCGATCTCGAGGGAGTCCTCGAAGAGGTAGCCGCCGGCCTTCTTGAGAAGGGAGCGCATCTCGCCGTCGAGGATCGTGTCCTGCCACAGGTCGACGACCGCCCGGGTGCCGGCGTCGCTGAAGTGGTCGACGACGTAGGAGCGCGGCGAGGTGTGCGGGCCTGCCTCGGGCTCCTGCCCGCTCCCCCGGCGCCAGGTGGCGAGGACGACCCAGGAGCCGGCCGGGTCGGCCGGGGCGGTCCAGGTCAACCGCCCGTCGCTCACCTGTCCGGAGAGGTCGAGGTAGGAGTCGGGGTCGAGGGTCGTGATCGAGGAGGTCGCGGCCGTGATCCGATGCGCCTGGACGGTGACCAGCTCGACCCGGTCACCGTGCGACTCCCCCTGCGGGCCCGGGAGCGCGTCGTCGAAGGTCTGGCCTGCGACGACGTCGACCCGGCCGTAGGCGAGCTCGCTGCAGGCCGCGTCGTCGTCCGGGGTGATCGTGGAGACCGCGGCCGGCCACGAGGGACCGACGGTCAGGTCGATGCGTACGTCTCGCTTCGCGCCCCGCGCCAGCGCCGCCTTCACCCCGGCGACCCAGGACGAGCTGCCCCAGCCGTACTTCGCCACGTCGACCTCGATGCCGCGGGCGCGCAGGCTGTGGGTGACCACCGCGACCTCGAGCACGCCGAAGCCGGCGTCGGCCACGGTGTCCACCTCGCGGGCGACCTCGGCCGGGTCGACCAGGCCGTAGGGCCACCACCAGCGGAAGCCCGCCGCCGAGGCGGTGCCGGGCTTGCGGAACGCCTTCGTGAAAGCGTCCGGGAGGCCGGCGGCGCTCTCCGCCGCCTGCGCCGGCGCGTTTCCGAGGGCACCGGCGACTGCAGCGGTGCCGAGGGTGGCTGCCGCGGCGCCGAAGAGCGCACGGCGGCTGATCCTGGGGTTGGGCCTGGGGGTGGAGAAGGAGTCGGTCATGGGGGTGCCTTCGGGGAGCAGGGTCAGGAGATGCGGGCCTCTGCGGCGGCCCAGTCGAGGCCGTCGCGCGGCTCGAAGCGGCGTACGTCGTAGGAGCGGCGGACCAGATCCCGCATCGCGGGGAGGTCGGGCAGGTCGGCCCCGAGAGCCCTGCCCTGCACCAGTACGTTGCCGAGTGCGGCCGCCTCGACCGGACCGGCGAGAACCGGCAGGCCGCAGGCGTCCGCGGTGAGCTGGCAGAGCAGCTCGTTCTGGGAGCCGCCGCCGACGACGTGGACGACCTCGGGTGAGGTGTCCGCGAGGGCGGCCGCGGTGCGGACGTGGCGTCGGTAGGCGACAGCGAGACTGTCGAGGATGCAGCGGGTGATCGCGGCCGGCGAGTGCGGGATCGCCTCCTCGGACTCCGCGGCCAGCGCGGCGATCCGCTCGGGCATCGGGTCGGCCGACGTGCTCGGGAAGAGCAGCCGCGGGTCGTTGATGTCAACCACCGTACGCAGCGGCTCGAGCTCCGCCGCGGCCGCGAGCAGCGAGCGGAGCTCGGCGCCCTGGAAGCGCCGCTCGCTCCACGAGCGCAGCGACTCGGACAGGACCCACAGGCCCATCACGTTCTTGAGGAACCGGATGGTCCCGTCGACGCCGACCTCGTTGGTGAAGTCGGCGAGCCGGGCGTCCTCGGTCAGCACGGGCCGGTCGAGCTCGAGGCCGACCAGGGACCAGGTGCCCGAGGAGATGTAGGCGAAGTCGCGGGCCTGCGCGGGGACCGCGACGACCGCCGAGGCGGTGTCGTGGGAGCCCACCGCCACCACGGGGACCTCGGCCGAGGCGCCCAGGTCCTCGGCGACGTCGGGCAGCAGCGGCCCGAGGAGAGAGCCCGGGTCCCGAAGGGGCGGGAGGACCCCTTCGGGAAGCCCGAGCTCCCGGCACAGGTCGACCGCCCAGACGCCCTGCCGGACGTCGTAGAGCTGGGTGGTCGAGGCGTTGGTGCGCTCGGCGCCGATCGCACCGGTGAGCCAGTAGCCGAGCAGGTCCGGCAGCAGCAGCATCGTCTCGGCCGCATCGAACGCGGTGGTGCCGCGGGCCGCGACGAGCTGGTAGATCGTGTTGAACGGGAGCTGCTGGATGCCGGTGGTGCCGTAGAGCGTGGCCGCACCGATCTGCGCAACCACCTTCTCGGCGATCCCCTCGACACGGGCGTCGCGGTGGCTGAAGACCTGGCCGAGCAGCTGACCGTCGTGGTCCAGCAGCCCGTGGTCGATGGCCCAGGAGTCGATGCCGATGCCGTGCAGCGGTCCCGTGCCGGCCACCTCACGGATGCCGGTGAGCACCTCGCGATGGATGCCGAGCACGTCCCAGAAGAGCGAGCCGCGGACGCGTACCGCCCCGTTGGGGAAGCGGTGCAGCTCGTTGATCTCGACCCGGTCGCCACCGATCCGGCCGGACATCACCCGACCGGAGGTGGCACCCAGGTCGACCGCGGCGACCCTGACTGCCGGACTCATCGCAAGAAGGCCGCGGCGACGCCGGCGTCGACGGGGACGTGCAGGCCGGTGGTGTGGGTCAGGTCGGGCCCGCAGAGCACGAAGACGGCGTTGGCGATGTTCTCCGGGAGCACCTCGCGCTTGAGCAGGGTGCGCTGGGCGTAGAACTTGCCGAGCTCCTCCTCCTTGACCCCGTAGACCTCGGCCCGCTTGGCGCCCCAGCCGCCGGCGAAGATGCCGGAGCCCTGGACCACGCCGTCGGGGTTGATGCCGTTGACCTTGACGCCGTGCTCACCGAGCTCGGCGGCCAGCAGGCGGACCTGGTGGGCCTGGTCGGCCTTGGCTGCGCCGTAGGCGACGTTGTTGGGCCCGGCGAAGAGCGAGTTCTTGGAGGAGATGTAGACGATGTCGCCGCCCATCTCCTGCTCGATCAGCACCTTCGCCGCAGCCTTGGAGACAAGGAACGAGCCCTTGGCCATCACGTCGTGCTGGAGGTCCCAGTCGCGCTCGGTGGTCTCCAGCAGCGACTTGGACAGCGACAGGCCGGCGTTGTTGACGACCAGGTCGACACCGCCGAAGGCGAGCACCGCGGCGTCGAACATCGCCTGCACGGCGGCCTCGTCGGAGACGTCCGCGGCGAGACCCACGGCGACGTCGGGGCCGCCGATCTCGGCGGCAGCGGCCTCGGCCTTGGCGAGGTCGAGGTCGGCGATCACGACGCAGGCACCCTCGGCGGCGAGCCGCTGCGCGGTGGCCTTGCCGATGCCGGAGGCGGCGCCGGTGACCAGGGCGACCCTGGTCGCGAGGGGCTTGGGTGCGGGCATCCGCTGGAGCTTGGCCTCCTCGAGCGCCCAGTACTCGATCCGGAACTTCTCCGACTCGTCGATCGGGGCGTACGTCGAGAGCCCCTCGGCGCCGCGCATCACGTTGATCGCGTTGACGTAGAACTCCCCCGCCACCCGGGCGGTCTGCTTGTTCTTGCCGAAGGAGAACATGCCGACGCCGGGGACCAGGACGATGAGCGGGTCCTTGCCGCGGATCGCGGGGCTGTTCGCGTCCGCGTGCCGGTCGTAGTAGCCCTGGTAGTCCTCGCGGTAGCTGACCGCGAGCTCCTTGAGGCGGGCGATCGACTCCTCCACCGAGGCGGAGGCCGGGAGGTCGAGGACCAGCGGCTTGACCTTGGTGCGCAGGAAGTGGTCGGGGCACGAGGTGCCGAGCTCGGCCAGACGCGGGTGCGCCTCGCTGGCCAGGAAGTCGAGGACCACCTCGGCGTCGGTGAAGTGGCCGACCATCGGCTGGTCCGCCGAGGCGATGCCACGGATCGTGGGAGCCAGAGCAGCAGCCTTCGTACGCCGCTCCGCCTCGTCCAGGGGCGCGTAGCCGTCGAGCGCCGGGCCGAAGGGCTCCGCCTTGCTGTGCTCGGCGATGTAGCCGGCGGCCGTGTCGATGATCCAGAGCGAGTTCTTCTCGGCCTCCTCGGAGGTGTCGCCCCAGGCGGTGATGCCGTGGCCACCGAGGATGCAGCCGACCGCCTGCGGGTTCTTCGCCTTGATCTCGGCGATGTCGAGGCCGAGCTGGAAGCCGGGTCGGCGCCACGGCACCCAGACGACCTGGTCGCCGAAGATCTCCTTGGTGAGGTTCTCGCCGTCGGCGGCGGTCGCGATCGCGATGCCGGAGTCGGGGTGGAGGTGGTCGACGTGCTCGGCGTCGACGAGGCCGTGCATCGCGGTGTCGATCGACGGCGCAGCGCCGCCCTTGCCGTGCAGGCAGTAGTCGAACGCGGCGACCATCTCGTCCTCGCGCTCGACGCCCGGGTAGACGTCGACGAGCGCACGCATCCGGTCGAGCCGGAGCACCGCCAGACCGCTCTCCTTCAGGGTGCCGAGGTCACCGCCGGAGCCCTTCACCCAGAGCAGCTCGACGTCCTGGCCCGTCACCGGGTCGGTCGCGGTGCCCTTGGCGGAGGTGTTGCCGCCGGCGTAGTTGGTGTTCTTCGGATCCGCGCCGAGACGGTTCGAGCGCGCGATCAGGTCTTCTGCAGTGGTCATGGGGTTCTCAGTTCCATCCGGCCTGGGTGCCGCCGACTCGGGCGGCTTCGATCTGTTCCTGGTAGCCGCTGGCCAGGTAGGCGCGCATCGGGTCCGCGGCCAGGCCACGGTCCTCACGCCACCCGCCGAGGTCGGCGCGTACGTCGGTGTAGAAGGCGTCCATGAAGATCTCGTTGGCCAGGAGTACGTCGCCGTCCTCCTGCGCCTTGGCGAGAGCGTCGGTATCGAGGAGGAGCGCCCGCGCGGACATCTCCTGGACGTTGAGCACGGACCGGATCTGGCCCGGGATCTTCTTCTCGATGTTGTGGCACTGGTCGAGCATGAACGCGACCCCGCCATCCTTCAGCGGCTTGAAGCCGCCGCCGCGGACGACCTCGACGAGGATCCGGAAGAGCTGGAACGGGTCGGCCGCGCCGACGATCAGGTCGTCGTCGGCGTAGAAGCGGCTGTTGAAGTCGAAGGAGCCGAGCTTCCCCAGCCGCAGCAGCTGCATCACGATGAACTCGATGTTGGTGCCGGGCGCATGGTGGCCGGTGTCGAGGCAGACGACGGCCCGGTCACCGAGGGCGCTGACCTGGGCGAACGACGTGCCCCAGTCGGGGACGTCGGTGTGGTAGAACGCCGGCTCGAAGAACTTGTACTCCAGCACCAGGCGCTGCTCCTCGCCCAGGCGCTCGTAGATGGTCGCGAGCGACTCGGCGAGCCGGTCCTGGCGGCCGCGCATGTCGGCCTGCCCCGGATAGTTGGACCCCTCGGCGAGCCAGATCTTCAGGTCGCGCGAGCCGGTCGCGTCCATCACCTCGATGCACTCGAAGTGGTGGTCGATCGCCTTCTGCCGGATCTTCGCGTCGGTGTGGGTGAGCGCACCGAGCTTGTAGTCGTCGTCCTGGAAGGTGTTGGAGTTGATCGTGCCGAGCGCGATCCCCTGGTCCTCGGCATAGCCGCGCAGCGCCGCGTAGTCATCGACCCTGTCCCACGGGATGTGCAGCGCGACGCTCGGCGCCAGGCCGGTGAAGCGGTGGACGGTGGCCGCGTCGGCGACCTTCTCCTCGGGGGTGCGCGGGGTGCCGGGGGTGCCGAAGACCTTGAACCGGGTCCCCGAGTTTCCGTAGGCCCACGAGGGGACCTCGATCTCAAGGGCGGCCAGGTCGCCCGAGATCTGGTCGAACGTCGTCATCGGAGAGCCTCTCTGTGTGCGGTTGAAAGGTTTCAAAGCGCGCATCCGACGTTAGTGGCGCACGTCACTTGCGTCAAGAGGGGGCTGGCTTTCGTTGCGTTTCAGTTTTCGCGCCGGCCCTCGCCGAGTCGGCGCATCCTGACCGCAACCGTCGCCGAGTCGGCGCATCCTGACCGCAACCGTCGCCGAGTCGGCGCATCCTGACCGCAACCGTCGCCGAGTCGGCGCATCCTGACCGCAACCGTC
>NZ_JBHWLY010000083.1:0-24926 GCF_042730435.1 Nocardioides sp. NPDC059952
GGCCGTACGCCGGCTGGGGTCGACCAGTTCGCGGACTCCGCCGGCTACACGCGTCGCGCCCTGGCGGCCGCCAGCCCGACCAGGCGAGCGACCACCATGGCGACGTAGAAGACCCCCGCGATCTGCTCGATCATCACCACCGAGCGCGCGTGCGGGAGCACCGGCACGATGTCGGAGAGGCCGACCGAGGTCAGCGTCGTGAACGAGAGGTAGAGCAGGTCGAACCACTGCCGGTGGTCGCCGAACGAGCCGGGCCAGATCACCTGGGCCGCCGCGTACAGGTAGGCGAAGGCCCAGGCCACGACGGTGAACGCGGCACCTGTCGCGAAGAGCTCGTCGCGGGTAACCACGTCGTCGTGGAAGAGATAGCGGATCATCGCGTAGGAGACAAACAGGTAGAACGGGACGTGGAAGAAGGCCGAGGTCAGCACGACCCAGCCCTCGTTCGGCGCGACGGACTCCCACACCGCGAAGATCGTCGCCGGTCCGCCGAAGATGATGGCCGCCCAGGAGAAGGCCGGAGTCATGCGTACCGCCGCGACCGCTGCCAGCAGGAGCAGCAGCTGGAGCACACCCAGTCCGGCGCGGCCGGCGGTCGAGCCGTCGAGGAAGGGGTAGGCCAGAATCGCCACCACCTGTCCGAGCAGCAGCACCGCGGAGGGGTGTTCGCGCATCGCCCTGATCACGTTCGTCACAACCGCACACCCTAGAGCCCACCGGGCCAGTAGCGTCGACACCATGCGCGCTGCCATCGCCCTCGCCTCCGTGATCGCTCTCGGGCTCTCGACCGCCGCGTGCTCCGGAGACTCCTCTCCCGCCTCCACTCCCCCGCCGCTGAACCCGTCGGGCTCGCCGAGCGCCTCCGCGAGTGCCTCCTCGTCGGCTCCTCCGGCCGTGCTGCCGACCTCCGACCGGGTCCCGGAGCTCGACGTCGAGGTGGTCAACGACGGGCTCGACCACCCCTGGGACGTCGCCGACATCGGCGAGGACCGGTTCCTGCTCACCGAGCGCGACCGGGCGGTCCTCTCGCTGGTCGAGGGCGGCGAGCGCCATGAGATCCCGCTCGAGGACAACGACATCTGGGTCTCCGGTGAGACCGGGCTGATGGGGCTCGAGATCGACCCGGACTTCGCCGAGAACCGGCGCATCTACACCTGTCAGGGATGGAACGACGGCCAGGACGTACGCGTGATCTCCTGGACCCTCGACGCCGGACTGACCAGGGCCACCCAGGAGCGGACCCTGATCGACGGCTTCCCGACCTCGTCGGGAAGACACGGTGGCTGCCGGCTGCTGATCACTGCCGACGGGGCGCTCTGGGTCGGCACCGGCGACGCCGCGAACGAGGAGAACCCGCGAAGCCTCGACTCCCTGGGCGGCAAGACGCTCCGGCTCGACCCGGAGACCAGCAAGCCCTGGCCGGGGAACCCGTGGGCCGGCGACGAAGGACCGCGCCGATTCATCACCAGCTTCGGCCACCGCAACGTGCAGGGGCTGGCCCAGCGCTCCGACGGCACGGTCTGGTCGATCGAGCACGGCTCCGACCGCGACGACGAGGTCAACGAGATCACCCTCGGCGGCGACTACGGCTGGAACCCCGGCCCCGGCTACGACGAATCGGTGCCGATGACCGACCAGGACCTGCCCGGACAGCAGATCGAGGCGGCCTGGGACTCCGGCAACCCGACCGTCGCGACCGGTGGTGGCACCTTCATCCCGGTCCAGGACCGCTGGGGCGCCTACGGTGGGGCACTCGCGGTCGCCGTGCTCAAGGACCAGGAGCTGCGGATCCTCTCCTTCGACGAGTCGGGGAAGCTCACCGACGACAGCTCACCCGAGGTCATGCATGACTACGGGCGGCTGCGTACGGTCTCGCTGACCGCCGACGGCGACCTGCTGGTCACCACCGACAACGGCGATGAGGACGTGCTGCTCCGGGTGACCCCACGCTGAGGATCAGCGGTCCTCGTTGCCCGCATCGCCCTCCCAGGCCCTGTCCTCCTTGTCCCAGCGCTCGTTGTTCTCCTGAGCGTGCTCCAGCGCTCGGGAGGCCTCGGCGTGGGAGGCGTAGGGACCGAGACGGTCCTTGGCCTTGCAACCCTGGTACGGCTCGACGGTCT
The DNA here is from genome assembly GCF_042730435.1 of Nocardioides sp. NPDC059952. Lineage (NCBI taxonomy): Bacteria > Bacillati > Actinomycetota > Actinomycetes > Propionibacteriales > Nocardioidaceae > Nocardioides > Nocardioides sp. NPDC059952. The sequence continues at coordinate 2,121 of NZ_JBHWLY010000083.1, forward strand.
TGTGCTTGAGGCAGTAGTAGAACTCGCCCGCGTGCTCGTCGCTCATGCCGCCACCTCCGTAGAGGAAGGGCAAGAGTACGGACGCGGCGGCATGATGATCTGATTGCTCACTCGCTGGCGCTCGCTCATGCTGCCAACCTACCGTTGTGCGAGATGTTCGCGTGGGCAACAGCGCTGTTACACGGATTTCAGTAGGTTGCCTTCATGAGCCAGATGTTCGACGCCTACGAGACTCGGGATCCGGCCTTCGACGAGATGTTCGTCGGCAGCGAGCTCCGGCCTCCCTACCAACGGCTGGGCGACTCGCTGCGCCGGCTCAGCGCGGCGGAGCTGATCAGCCGGGTCGAGGCGATGCAGGCCAGCTACCTCGACCAGGGCGTCACCTTCGACATCGGCGGCGAGGAGCGGGCCTTCCCGCTCGACATCGTGCCGCGGGTCATCGAGCGGGACACCTGGGCGACGATCGACAAGGGGGTCCAGCAGCGGGTCAAGGCGCTGGAGCTGTTCCTCGCCGACATCTACGACGAGGGCAACGTCTTCGACGACGGGGTGATCCCGCGCGAGGTGATCACCACCTCCAGCCACTACCACCGCGCCGCCGCCGGGGTGCACCCGCCCAACGGCGTACGCGTCCAGGTCTCGGGCATCGACCTGGTCCGTGACAACAACGGCGAGTTCCGGGTGCTGGAGGACAACGTGCGGGTCCCGTCGGGGGTCTCGTACGTGATGACCAACCGTCGCGCGATCTCGGCCGCGCTCCCCGAGACGATCGCCGAGCACCGGATCCGGCCGGTGGCCAACTACCCGCAGAAGCTCCTCGCGGCGCTGCGCGCGGCCGCTCCCGCCGGAGTCGCCGACCCGACCGTGGTGGTGCTGACCCCGGGCGTCTACAACGGCGCCTACTTCGAGCACGCGCTGCTGGCCCGGACGATGGGGGTCGAGCTCGTCGAGGGGCGCGACCTGGTCTGCCGCAACGGGCAGGTGCTGATGCGTACGACCAAGGGGCTGGCCCCGGTGCACGTCATCTACCGGCGCATCGACGACGAGTTCCTCGATCCGGTGCACTTCCGGCCCGACTCGATGCTCGGCTGCGTGGGCCTGATCGACGCCGCCCGGATGGGCAACGTGACGCTGGCCAACGCGGTCGGCAACGGGGTCGCCGACGACAAGCTCGTCTACACCTACATGCCCGACATCATCCGCTACTACCTGGGCGAGGACCCGGTGATCCGCAACGTCGACACCTGGCGGATGGGCGAGGCGTCCTCCCGCGAGGAGGTCCTCGACCGGCTCTCGGAGCTGGTGCTCAAGCCCGTCGACGGCTCCGGCGGCAAGGGGATCGTGATCGGGCCGGCGGCCTCGACCCGCGAGCTGGAGGTGCTGCGCGGCAAGATCCTGGAAGACCCCCGCTCGTGGATCGCGCAGCCGGTGGTGCAGCTCTCCACGGTCCCGACCTTCATCGATGGAGATCTCGGGGCGCGGCATGTGGACCTGAGGCCGTTCGCGGTCAATGATGGCGACAAGGTCTGGGTTCTTCCCGGTGGCCTGACTCGGGTGGCGCTCGCAGAGGGTGAGCTGATCGTGAACAGCTCCCGTGGCGGCGGCTCGAAGGACACCTGGGTGCTCGCCGGACCGACGTCGTCCCGGCCGTCCGGTCGGGGTCAGGGTCAGTCTCAAACGCAGGGGGTTGCGTGATGCTGAGTCGCATCGCCGAGTCGATGTTCTGGATCGGGCGCTATGTGGAGCGTGCCGAGGACACCGCGCGCATCCTCGACGTACAGACCCAGCACATCCTCGAGGACGCCGCCACCGACGAGGAGACCGCCTGCCGCTCGCTGCTCGCGGTGATGGGCATCGAGATCTCCGCGGAGGAGAAGGTCGGGCTGCCGCAGATGCTGGACATGCTCGCCTACGACACCACCCAGCCGACCTCGATGGCCTATGCGCTCGGCGCGGCCAGGGAGTCGGCCCGCGGGGCCCGGGAGACGCTCTCGGTGCCGTTGTGGGAGGCGCTCAACACCACCTACCGGGCGATCCCGGCCGGCCAGTTCAAGCACATGCGGGCTCCGTTCATCTTCGGCTGGGTGCGCGACCGGGTGGCTCAGATCAACGGCACCGCCGACGCGACGATGATGCGGGACGAGTCCTGGCAGTTCCTGATGCTCGGGCGCTACGTCGAGCGCGCCGACATGACCTCGCGGCTGGTCGCGACCACGTCGCTGACCTCCGCCGGCGGCGCCTCGCAGTGGAACTCCACGCTGCGTGCCTGCGGGGCGTACGACGCGTTCCTGCGGGTCAACAAGGGGGTCGAGACCGAGCAGGCGGCTGCCGAGTTCCTGCTGCTGGACCGGATCTTCCCGCGCTCGGTGGTGCATGCGCTGCAGCGGGCCGAGGGGGCGCTGGACACCCTGGAGGGGACGACCCGCCGCGCCGGCTTCACCGATGAGGCCCACCGGCTGATCGGCCGGATGCGGGCATCGCTGGAGTACCGCTCGCTCCACGATCTGCTGGCGGACCTGCCCGCCGAGATGGAGCGGCTCCAGGTCACCTGTGCCGAGGCCACCGAGGCGGTCACCAAGCGCTACTTCGCCGGTGCCGAGGCGCTGGCCTGGCAGCCGATCTGAGGAGTCTGATCGAGATGAGCATGCAGTTCCGCATCGTGCACACCACGACCTTCGCCTACGCCGGCCCGGCGGTCGCCTCCTACAACCAGACGCGGCTGACGCCCTTGACCACGCCCGACCAGATCGTGGCCCATCACCGGATCGACGTCTCGCCCAAGCCGTGGACCTATGAGTACAAGGACTACTTCGGCAACGAGGTCACCGCGATCGAGGTGCTCGAGGCGCATCGTGCTCTGAAGGTCTCCGCGACCAGCACCGTCCACGTCGACCGGAAGCCCGGGGCGGCGCCGGTGCTGACCTGGGACGAGGCCGCCCTGCCCGGTGTCGCGGACCGGTTCATCGAGTTCCTCGGCCTGCCCCCTCTGGTCGCGCCCGGCGAGGAGCTCGCGACCCGGGCCAAGGCGATCGCCTCCTCGGCGGGGATGCCGGGCGAGGCCGCGGTCGAGATCGCCCGGGCGGTCGCCGAGGCCGCTCCCGCCGATGCCGCCCACCAGCTGCTCGGCGCGCTGCGTACGGTCGGGATCCCGGCGCGCTACGTCTCCGGCTACGTCTACCCCGGCGGCGCCCACTCCTGGGTGGAGTGGTGGGACAACGGGTGGCACGGGATCGACCCCGCCACCGGCACCGAGCCCGGCGACGCCTACGTCGGTGTGGCCACGGGCCGTGACCACACCGACGTCAAGCCGCTGGGCGGGATCTACTCGGGCCCCGAGGAGCCGGTCGTCGAGGTCAGCGTCGAGATGACGCGACTGGCCTGAGCCGGCTCAGAGCGCGGACTCCGCCGAGAGCCCGTTGATCACCTTCGCCAGCGCGATGTCCCGGCTGGTGACGCCACCGGCGTCGTGGCTGGAGAGCCGGATCTCGACGTACGGGTAGCGCAGGTCGATGTCGGGGTGGTGGTTGGCCTCCTCGGCCTTCGCCCCGATCGCGTTGACCAGCGCCAGACCGGTGACGAAGTCACCGGTCTCCACGCGGGCGACGATGCTGGCGGCCTCGCCGCTGGTGTCGAACGTCCAGCCCGCCAGGTCCTCCTGGGCGACCTGCTCGGCGTTGAGGGTCGTGGTGTCAGGTTCCATACCCCCACCCTGCCACCGCCGAGGCCACCGCGTCACGCGGGTCACCGCCGACCTCACTCCTGGCGCTGGTCGAGCCGGTTGCGTACGCGGTAGACGGCTGCGTGATGGTCGTAGTCGTCGCTCATCACGGCCGCCAGGCGCAGCGGGCCGAGCGCGTCCTCGAGACGGTCCTGGCGCTCCAGGACACGGCCCAGCGAGTGCTGGCTCCAGGCGTCGCTGGGGTCGCGCTCGACGAGCCAGCGTAGCTCGGCCTCGGCCTTGGCGAGCTGGGCCCGCAGCATGTAGGCCCACGCCCGCATGCTCCGCAGCCCGATGTTGTCGGGGTCATCGGCCAGCGCCGGCTCCAGGATCTCCAGCGCCTCCACCGGGAAACGCCGCGAGAGCAGGTCGTGGGCCGTCCGGTAGGCCACCTCGTGGGCGCTCTGGCCCGGGAAGACCACAGCCGGGGCTACGTACTCGAAGTCTTCGTTCTCCATCATCACACCCTCCGAACGCGATACCCCTCCACCGTATTCCATCCAGACCCGCGATGGGAGCACCATGGTGAGGGTTAGGAGGTGAACGCGCATGCACGCATCAGTAGGTGACCACCTCGTCGTCATGGGCCAGCACGTCGGCGACCACATGCGAGAGGCCGAGATCATCGAGGTCAGCCACCCCGACGGCAGCCCGCCCTACCTCGTACGCTGGAGCGACAGCGACCACGAGTCGCTCGTCTTCCCCGGTCCGGATGCCCACATCGAGCCCGCCTCACACTAGACTTTTGTGCGGACGGGCTGGCCGGGCGATCGCGTCGTAGAGATACGTCGAGGAAAGTCCGGGCTCCACAGGACAGGGTGGTGGCTAACGGCCACCCGGGGTGACCCGCGGGACAGTGCCACAGAGAACAGACCGCCGCTACCCTCCAGGTAGCGGTAAGGGTGAAACGGTGGGGTAAGAGCCCACCAGTCCTCGTGGTGACACGAGGAGCTAGGTAAACCCCACCCGGAGCAAGACCAGACAGCGTACGACGGTGCTAGTTCACTGGGAGGGCGGTCCGCCCGAGTGCGCGGGTAGGTTGCTAGAGGCCATCGGCAACGATGGTCCGAGATGGATGGTCGCCGACTACAGAACCCGGCTTACAGGCCAGCCCGTCCGCTTTCCTGGCTTTGACCAGCGTCAGTCCATCTCCGAGCGCCGTTTGGAGAACAGCCCGGACGGTCTCGGCCGCGTTCCGGGCTCCCTCGCGGCGACAGGGACTCTGACAGATAGGCCTCATCAAGATCCGGGCGGCGCCCAGGCGTGACACCGGGCCCCGCAACACTCATGCCGGGTCGCGCTCAGCCTGAGCAGAGCCGCACCCGATGGTTCCGCACCAGCTCTCGGTCAGCACCGTGAGGACCTCGTCACGATCGACGCCCCAGTGCCCCGGCGTCCAGTGTCGTGCGACATGGTCGAGCTCCGTGAAAGCGATGACACCGCGCAGGCGTCGGGTCGCCGGAGCGAAACGACCGGCACGGTTGAGCCCTTCGGTGATGTCACCGACCACCTCGTCGGTCCACTCGTCGAGCAGCGCCTGGATCTCGGGGTCGACCGCGGCCGCCTGGAACGCGGTGACGGTGTAGGGACGAATGGCGTCCCAGTGGGCGGAGACACCCTCGAGCCACCCGCGAATCCGCTTTTCGCCGCCATCGGCGACCACGTCGACCAGCTCACGTGCCGTGCTCCCATGATCCTCGGACGGGACCCGGCCGAGCTCGACGTTGAGTCGCTCTCTGATGAGCGCCTTCATCAGCTCCACCTTCGAGGGGAAGTGAGCGTAGAAGGTGGCGCGGGTGGCACCCGCGGTCGAGGCGATGTCGTCGACAGTCGTCGACGCGTACCCCTTCTCGCCGAAGAGGTTGAGGCCGGTGTCGAGGAGGAGCTCATGGGTCATCCGCTTCTGGGCTGCGCGCAGGTTGGCCATGGCGCGACTCTAGTGCGATCAGCCACGGCTCACGGAGCCGCCACGATCAGAAGACAGTGAGACGTGTGACTTGACACACCGTCTAGTGACATGTCAGATTGCCTGGGTCCGGTCGTGATGCCGATCACACTCGGAGACGGCTCGAGCCCCCAGGAGTCCCCTCATGTCCACAGCAGTGGCGCCGGTGAAGGCGTCCCGATACACCGCGACCGTGGTCGCGGGCTGCTTCGCAGTTCTCCTCGCCCAGGTCGCCTACTCGTTGCCCGGCGCCCTCAACGGCACCTTCCAGACGGAGTTCTCCGCCAGCGGCACCGATCTGACCTGGATCAGTGCTGCCTTCGCGATCCCGATGGTCGTCTTCGAGCTGACGACCGGCGTGATCGGCGACCTCTTCGGCCGCAAGCGTCTGCTGCAGGTCGGCGCGCTCCTCACCGCCGCCGGCGGAGTGGTGACGTACGCCGCCGGCAGCGTCGAGGTTCTGTGGGCAGGTCAGATCGTGGCTGGTCTCGGTGCCGCCGTCCTCTACCCGATCTCCCTCGCGATGATCGCCGCGCTGGCACCGAGCGCGGAGCAGCGCGCGAAGTCGATCGCGCTGTGGGCCGGATTCCTCTCGATCGGTGCGGCCATCGCGCCGATGCTGGGTGGTGCCCTCGCCTCCGCAGGCAACTGGCGTGCGGCGTACCTCATCGTCGTCGCGGCCGCCGCGGTCTCCATCCTGGTCACGTTCGCCGCCACCGACTCCTCCGCACCGGAGGGACGCAAGCTCGACATCCCCGGCCAGGTCACCCTCGCGGTCGGCCTGATCGCACTGCTCTTCGCGGCCACCCACGGCTCGGAAGTCGGGTTCGGCCAGCCGATGATCATCGGTGCGGCCGGCCTCGGCGTGATCCTGCTCGCCGCGTTCGTCCGGATCGAGCTGCACACCGAGGTGCCGCTCGTCCAGCTCGGTCTGTTCTCCAACCGTGCCTACGCGGTGGTCGCGATGGCGACCGTGATCGGCATGTTCGCGTTCCTCGGGATCTGCTTCTCGATGTCGATCTGGCTCGGCGCGATCCAGCACCAGGAAGCCGTACGCATCGGCATCCTGTTCCTCTTCATCCAGGGACCGGCCTTCGTGCTGGTGCCGGTGGTCTCGCGCCTGATCAGCAACGTCTCGCCGCGCTGGGTGCTCAGCATCGGATTCGCATCGATGGCGGTGGCCGGCATCTGGTGCTCCACCTTCGACGTGAACGACATATCGTGGACCCGGTTCATTGCGCCGATGCTGGCGCTGGGTATCGGGTTCGCGATGACAGTCGGCTCCATAACGGCCGTCGCGATCAACACCGTCCCGCTGCGTCTGGCCGGGATGGCCTCGGCGACCACCAATCTGCTGCGCGATCTGGGCTTCGCGCTCGGGCCGGTGCTCGTCGGAGCAGTCGCGACCGCGTCGGCCAACGCCCGCCTGGTCGCCGACCTGGAGGGCGTGGTCGGCAAGCTCGTCGGCTCCGGCACGCTCGATGAGACGCGCGCGGGCGCGGCGGTCGGGATCGGACACGAGGGCGGCGCGATGGCGCTCAACTCGATGCCGGTCATCCCCGGAGGCGAGCCGGTGCCGATGCCGACCGAGATCGCCAACCTGGCCATGGAGTCCCTGGGGGCGGCGTACAACCTCGCCTTCCTGGTCTGCGGCGTCTGCGCCGCCGCTGCCGCGGTCCTCACGCTGGTGGGGCTTGTGGGCGCCCAGGCACCGGCCGAGCTCGATCCCGCTGAGGCGCCGGCGACGGCCTGATCCTTCGACTCCGACCCTCGACCTGTCCATCACGACCATCTGGAAAGCCATGAGCACACCACCGAATTCCGACGTCAACCTCTTCGACGATGAGATCCTGATCGACCCCTACCCGACCTACGTGGCCCTGCGCGATCTCGGCCCGGTCGTCCACCTGCCGCTCAACGATGTCTACGTGCTGACCCGCTACGACGCGATCCGGAGAGCGCTCGGTGACCCAGCCGCGTTCTCCTCGGCCGGCGCGATCGGGTTCAACCCGGCGGTCAACGAGGCGCTCGCCGGAACCTCGCTTGCCTCTGACCCGCCGGACCACACCCGGCTGCGCGCGGCGCTGACCGAGAACCTCTCACCGCGGGCCTTGCGCGGCCTGAAGCTCCAGATCGAGGAGAAGGCCGACGCGCTGGTTGCCGACCTGGTCAGGCGCGGCTCCTTCGACGCGATCGACCAGATCGCACGGGCCTTCCCGCTCGAGGTCGTCGCCGACCTGATCGGCTTCACCGGCGACGTACGTACCAACATGCTGCGCTGGGGCCAGGCCGCGATGCAGGTGATCGGGCCGATGAACCAGCGCACCGCGGAGAGCTTCCCGATCGCCGGTGAGCTGTATGCCTGGTGCTCGAGTGTCACCGCCGGCGATCTGCAGCCGGGCTCGGTCGGACGAGGCGTCTTCGACGCCGAGGCCCGCGGCGACGTCCCGCCGGGCACGGCCGGCCACATCATCCACCAGTATCTCGGGGCCGGCGTCGACACGACCGTCGCCGCGCTCGGCAACACCATCGCCCTGCTGGGCCGGCATCCCGAACAGCTCGCCGCGATCCGTGCCGACCGTAGGCTGGTCCCGGCCGCGTTCAACGAGGTGCTTCGCTTCTGGGCACCGGTGCATGTGTGGGGCCGGCGCGCTACCCGTGAGGTCGAGATCGACGGTTTCCTCGTTCCGGCGGGCGCGCACGTCGGGGTTCTCTTCGGTGCGGGCAACCGCGACCCGCGGCACTTCGAGGAGCCCGACGTCTTCCGCGTCGAACGCAACCCGGTCGACCACCTCTCCTTCGGGTACGGACCGCACGGCTGTGCTGGGCAGGGCCTCGCCCGGCTCGAGGTGCATGCCGTCATCGAGGCGCTCGCACGCCGCGTCGCACGGCTCGACCTCGGCGGCGAGGTGCGGGTCGCCAGCAACATCACCCGGAGCATCGAGGAGCTCCCCGTCACGAAGGTCGTCTCCGCATGAAGATCCTGCTCGACCGCCCGCGCTGCGAGGGCCATGGCCTGTGCGAGGAGGCCGCTCCCGACCTCATGCACCTCGATGACGACGGTGAGCTCGTCATCGACGTCGACGAGGTCGGTGAGGCCGACGCCCGGGCCGCCAGCGCTGCGGCCCGGGTCTGCCCGGTAGCCGCGCTCCGCATCGGATGAGCGCGTCGACGGAACGAGTCGTCGTCGTGGGCCACGGCATCGCCGGGCTCACCAGCGCCGATGCGCTGCGCGAGGCAGGGTTCGACGGCGACCTCATCATCATCGGGGACGAGCCCGCCTACAGCAGGCCGGCGCTCTCCAAGGCGCTCCTCGCCGATGCCGCCGACCAGGCGAGCACGGCGCACGAGCTGCCGCCCAGTGACCACGGCGCCGAGGAGATCCTCGGCACCCGCGCATCCGGACTCGATCAGGCACGCAAGGTCGTCGTCCTGACGAATGGCAAGGAAGTGGCGTACGACAAGGTCGTGATCGCCACGGGCTCCCGCGCACGGAGGCTCGGCGACGGGCCCGGAGAGATGACGCTACGCTCCCTCGCCGACGCACAGGCTCTGCGCGAGCGCGTCACCACCGCCCCGAGCATCGTTGTCGTCGGTGGCGGTCCACTCGGTATGGAGATCACCTCCGGCGCGCTCGCCCGAGGGTGCCGGGTGAGCGTCGTCTCCCAAGGACCGCCGCTCGCCGCGCAGCTCGGCGCCCACCTGTCTCGAGTCTTCACCATCGCCGCCCGCGAGCGCGGCGCGAACGTCGTCGAGACGGCCGGCGCCTCCATCGTCGGCCGCGGCCGGGTCATGTGCGCCGACGGGACCGAGGTGAGCGCCGACCTGGTCCTCACCGCCGTCGGAGACGTACCCAACACCGAGTGGTTGGCCGGATCGGGCGTCCTACCCGCCGGCCGTGGCCCGGTCCACGTCGACGAGCGCTGTCTGGTCACGCCCGACGTCGCGGCCGTCGGCGACCTCGCCGCCGTGCCCGTCCCCGGCGGCCACCGGCGTACGCCCTTGTGGAACAGCGCCATCGAGCAGGCCAAGGTCGCAGCGACCGCGCTGCTGCACGGCCAGGACGCCCCGGTGCTCGAGCCGAGGCCGTACTTCTGGACCGAGGCGTTCGGGCTGAGCCTCAAGGCCGTAGGCCCGATGCCGGCCTCCGGCCGACCCGAGTACGTCGACGGTGGTCCCGGCGGGCCGGCGCTGATGCGCTGGCGCCATGCCGACGGACCGGCCACCGTGGTCGCGCTCGACTACCGCATCCCGATCCCCAGGATGCGGCGCCTGGCGGCCGCTGCCGGCTGAACGCGCGACACCAGAAACAGCACCGGGGCCGGTCCATGACAGGACCGGCCCCGGTGCTTTTGGGTGGCGTGATCAGCTCGTGGCGAACGGCAGCACCAGCCGCGACGGATGCTCGGCATCGCGGTAGATCTTGTGCGTGGTCGGTCGCCCGATGGGCAGGTGGAACGAGTCGGGCGGGAGCAGCGCGTTGTGCTCGTCCTGCATCGGCTCATTGGCGGAGAGCTCCACGACGAGCCGGTGACCCGGCAGGATCGTGGCCGCGAACGGGTAGATGCGCAGGACGTACTCGTTGATCTCGCCGGGCACCACCGGCACCCGGCGGGTGTGCGGGTGGATCGGGCTGCCCTCGGTGGTGCGCTCCAGGTCGAGCTCTCGCTGGCTCGCCTTCAGGTAGGCGGTGGACACGAGCCGGCGCTTGCCCGAGGGCGCGTAGTCCCAGATCCGGGCGATGAAGTTGGTGTCGTCCTGGTCGATCTCGGCGTACACATGGAACGCGCCGGTGCCCAGCAGCTCCATCGGCTCCTCGAGCGCCGGGGTGGACCAGGTCAGCATCCCGATGGTGTCGGTGGTGATGATCGGCGCCTGGAAGTAGCCCTCGTAGCCGGCGACGTCGGTGCCGAAGCGCTCGGGCGTCTCCGACAGCTTCTGACGGCCGCGCAGGTAGAGCGCCTTGTGCTCGGCCTGCTTCGGCGGCCATGACTCGGCCTCGACGTAGTGCCTCGTGCCCTCCATGAAGACCGAGACGGCCGGCTCCTTCTCGACACCGTTGTCGATGCCCTTGAGCCACTTGTCGTACCAGCGGAACATCTCGTCGTGGTCCTCGACCCATGGCCGTGACTGCATCGGCGGGTAGGGGCCGATGGTCAGCTTCTTGTGCTTCGAACCGATGTTGAGGAAGGTCTCGATCGTGGAGTCGAGCGTCCAGCCGCGGCCCTGCTCCATCGTGAGCCAGACCGGGATGTCGATGTTCTTGGCGAGATTGACCGGGTTGCGCTCCTCGTACCACTCGCCGTCGAGGTCGTTGGTGATGATGTCGAACCACGCCTCGTGGTGCTTCGGGTAGTGCAACGTGTGGACGAGGTTCGGCCAGGCCTGGACGTCGGGGTCGGCGAGACGTTGGGCCACTCGGGCCTTCACCTCCTCCTCGGGCACGCACTCGAGCATCCGTGAGGTGGTGCGGTCGGTGAACGCCCAGCCGGAGTCACCGCCTCGCCCCTCGCGGGCTGCGCGCGGCATGAACCACATGACGCCGCCGTGGTAGGTCGTCTCGTAGAAGTCGTAGTGGCCACCGGAGACGAAGATCGCCTTCAGCGAGGGCGGGCGCTCGGCCGCCGCGAGCACCTGCATCGAGCCGAAGTAGGAGATGCCGATCATGCCGACGTTGCCGTCGCACCACGGCTGCGCAGCGACCCACTCGATGAAGTCGTACGCATCCTGGCCCAGCGGCACACCACCGGCGTTGTAGTTGCCGACGTGGTCGCCCTCGGAGGCTCCTGAGCCACGCAGGTCACCGATCACGTGGACGTAGCCTTCGGCCACGACGCGGGCGATGTCACCGGCCTCGATGCAGCCGTCCCACAGCGGGGACGGCCGGCGCTGCGGCGGGATGGTCAGGGCGAGCGCCTGGAGCTCCTTGCCGTAGGGCGAGAGCGCTACCAGCGCGGGGCGCGGGCCTTCGACGTCGCCGCCGTAGGCATCGGCGGCGAGCTTCACGCCGTCGCGCATGGGCACGCTGAGGTCCTTGTGGACGGTGATCTGCTCGGTGCCCGCCTGGATCGTGCGGATGTCGGTCATGAGTGCTCCTTCAGCATCCGGTAACCGTGAAGGGAGGTGAAGAACGGCGATGGCTCCAGGGTCGGGTCTCCCCCGTAGCCGAGCTCGGTGGCAATCTGTTCGAAGGGCGAGCAGCGCGAGTCGGTCTCGACGGGCTGGAAGCCGGTGATCGCAGCCCGGATCTCGGCCTCCCGGGCCAGGCTCGCCTCCAACGCCTCGCGAGCGCCGGCGGCGTCGAGCACGACCGGGAACGGGCTGCCATCGGCGCGCCGGTAGGGGTGGCCGAGGAACAGCCGGCCCGGCTCGAGGGCGAGCACCTTCTGCAACGAGGCGCGGTAGGCAGCGGGATCCTCGAACCCCGGGAAGCCGCTGGCCGCGCCGTAGCCCTGCGCCGCGTCGCCGATGAAGACGTCGTTCGGCCCCTCGATGACGTACGCCACTGCGCCGGGCGTGTGCCCCGGCACCGCGACGATGCGCACCGAGACCCCGCCGAGGTCGAGCACGTCACCGTCCGCGACGGTCAAGGAGGGCGTCATCTCACCCGAGATCGCCTCGAGGACCTCGGCCGACTTCTCCGCTTCGAGTGCGGTCGCGTCCATGTAGTCGCCGCGTAGCGCGAGGGCCTCCTCGACGTGCGCACGCCGGGAGCTGAGGAAGTGTGCGTCGGTCTGCGAGATGACCACCTTCGCCTGGCGGCCGGTGGCCTCCCACAGTGCGTGGGCACCTCCGACGTGGTCGATGTGACCGTGCGTCAGCAGGATCCACCTCACGTCCTCGATCCGTCTCCCGAGCTTCTCGAGCTCGGCGGGCACCGCGGCGGCTGATGCGGCGACTCCGGTGTCGACGAGGGCGAGCTCCGGGGCGTCGATGAGGAAGCTGAGAAGCGCGAACCGCCCCCAAGGAGCGGCGATCGGGTGGACATCGACGGCCATCAGCCCTCCCGCAGGAACTCGGTGATGGTCTCGAAGACCTGGGCGAACTCCGGGATCTGAGAGAAGTTCTGGACGAACCCGTGGTTCGCGCCCTCCCAGCGCACCGCGTTCACCTCGACCCCGGCCTCCCGCAGCCTCTGGGCATAGCGCTCCCCCTCGTCGCGCAGCGGGTCGAACTCCGCGGTCACGACCAGCGCCTTGGGCAGGCCCTCGAACGAGGTCCGCTTGATCGGCGAGACGAGCGGGTTGTCCGGGTCGGCGCCGGAGTCGAGGTAGAACGCGTTGAACGGCTTCAAACCGGCAGTCTCCAGGCCGTAGCCGGTCGCGTTCTCCACCAGTGACGGGTAGCGCGTCTCGTCGAAGTCGAGGTCGAGCGAGGGGTAGAAGAGGATCTGGTGGGTCACGGCGTCGTAGCCGTCGTCCGTGGCCATCGCGGCCACCGCCGCCGCGAACGTGCCGCCGGAGGAGTCGCCCGCGACAGCGAGCGTCGAACCGTCCCAGCCGAGCTTCTCGCCGTTCTCCTGCACCCACCGCACCGCGGCGTAGCAGTCGTGGAGGCCCGCCGGGAACTCGTTCTCCGGAGCCAGCCGGTAGTCCACCGAGACGACCTTCAGACCGGTCGCCCTCGCGAGATGGCGCGCGACGTGGTCGTGGGTGTCCAGCGACCCCAGGAAGAACGCGCCGCCGTGGAAGTAGACGATGACACCGGACGCGTCGGTGGAGTCGGCGTAGAGCCTGACAGGTACGTCACCCGCCGACATGTCCTCGACCGACGCGATCGGCAGCCGGTCCCCGAGCGGCGGAACCTGGCTGGCCTCTCCGGCGCGCATCGCGACCGGGTCGAGCACGGCGGAAGGGGCGGGAAGCGTCGCCAGAACCTTGGCGACCTCGGGATGGATGGGCATCTGTGATCAGCCCTCCTGACGTCCGGAGTTCGGCTTCTGACCAGGAAAGACGTCATTGACCTCGTCCTCGCTCCAGCCCTGACGGGAGATCCGCTGCAGCTCGTCGGTGACCGGCTTGCGCTCGGCGACGTACGCCTCGAGCGCCTCCGGCACCGAAGCCGCCGCGACCAGGGCGCCGGCAAGAGCGCCGGCGTCCAGGATTGCCGAGTTGGCGCCCTGGCCCTGGTGATGGCACATGGCGTGGGCGGCGTCGCCGAGCAGGACCACCGAGTCGGTGGACCACCGCTCGACGGGGTCGATGTCGTAGACCGCGCGCTTGTTGACCGCGGCGAGGTCGAGCCGTCGGGTGGCGTCGACGATGCGCGGGTCGAAGCCCTCCACGGTCTTCAGGATGTAGTCGAGGTCGACCTCGGGCGCCCAGGTGCCGTCGACGTCCAGGGCGGTGATGTCGAAGGAGACCTGGCCCCGGGAGAGCAGCGGGAGGAGGTAGACCTTGGTGCCGCGGCCGATGTACATCCGCAGCTTGCCGTCGGCGACCAGGCTCAGCAGGTCGGCGTCCTCGACGACGACTCGGTAGGCGTGCTCCCCGGCGAAGACCGGCTGGGAATCGGTGAAGAGCTGCTCGCGGATCACCGACTTGATCCCGTCGGCGGCGACGACCAGGTCGTAGGTCTCGCTCCGGCCATCGGCGAAGCTCAACGTCGCGCTCGGGCCGTTGTCGGCGATCTTCTCCAGCCGGTGACCGAGCTTGACCATGCTCTTCGGCAGGGTGGCGAAGAGCGCCTCGATGAAGTCACCGCGGTGGATCAGGTGGGTGGTCACTCCGTGCGCGTCGACCTCGGGCCAGATCTCCTCGGCGATCGGGTGACCTTCGGCGGTGAGGATCTGGAAGGACTCCGAGGCGTTGGAGACGCTCGTGATGGCCTCCAGCTCACCCCAGGCGCGGAACTGTGCCAGCGAGGAGGGTCGCAGCCCGATCCCGGCGCCGACCTCCTTGATCTCGGAGGCCTGCTCGTAGACGGTGACGTTCGCGCCGGCCACGGTGAGCGCCTTGGCGGCGGCCAGGCCGCCGTAGCCGCCGCCGACGATCGCGATGGTGAGGTTCTTCAGGTCCATGGTGGTCTTTCAGTTCGTGGAGAGGGAGGACAGCGCGGGGCTCTGCTGGCCCAGGCTCTGCTGATCCAGGAAGGCAGCGGGGAGCTCGACGAAGATCCGGTGGATCGTCTCCTCGATGACACCGTTCTCGCGCAGGGCGGGCAGCAGGGTCTCGAAGAGGTAGTTGACGGTGTGGCCCTTGACGCCCGGCCAGCCCAGGGGCGAGCAGTTGGCGTCCGCGGAGGCGAGGACGGAGTCGACCAGGCCGTCGCGCAGGTAGCCGAGGAAGTGCTCGAGCCGCTCGGCGCGGGGACGCCCCCAGAACGGCGGGTCTGGCAGCTCCAGGTCGTAGCCGAAGGTGTCGAAGCCGATCCGCCCGCCTTGCGCAGCGATCCAGCGGTCCTTCACCTTGCCTTGGGAGACACCGTCGTCGGCGTGACCGAAGAGCACCCGGTGCAGCGGCAGCCCCTCCTCGGCGAAGACCTCGACGGCCGGCTCGACGTCGACGGCGAGATGAGTGAAGATCGGCACTCCGGTGGCGAGGGCAGCACGGGCGGCGGCCCGGTAGATCCGCAGGTCCAGCGGCTTCATCCGGAATCCGCGGGAGACACCGACCTTGATGATCCCGGCTCGTGCGGTGGTGCCGGGGATGCCGACGGTGATCTCGTGGACGAACTGCTCGGTCAGGTACTCCACGGAGGCCCGCTCGAAGAACGGCAGCGCCGTGTCGCCGCCGACGAACCCGGTCGAGGCGACGATGTGCACTCCGGTCTTCTCCGAGAGCGACTGGTAGTAGGGGACGTCGCGGCCGTTGCAGATGCCGGTGGCGTCGACGAACGTCGCAGCACCGTAGGGCCGAGTGTTCTCGGCGAACCTCCGCAGCTTCGGCACCGTCTCCTCGTAACGGACCTCGGGGCTCTTCCACCACCGGGTGTCCAGCTCCGAGCCCGGCATCCCGTAGCCGATGTGCTCATGGATGGCGACGAAGCCGAGCTCCTCGACCGGAATCGTCCCCAGGACGGTGTTCACAGAACCCATCGCTCAGTCCTCCTTCACGGCCAGCAACGTGGCCGGATTCGTGATCAAGATCTGGTCGGCGAGCTCACCGGGCAGGTCCGCCCGCACGGCGGAGATCAGATGGTCGTACGCCGCCTCCGGCACCTCGTGGCCGAAGGCCTGCCCCGCTCCCCCGGTGGCAAGGAGGATTCGATCCGCGTGCCCCGCCTCGGCCAGCGCCACGGCCTCGGATGTCTCGGTGAGGACGACGTACGCACCCTGCTCGGCCAGCTTCGCGGCGGAGGATCCCGGGCTCGAGACCGCGACCCGACTGGCGCTCAGGTCCTCCTGGGTAATGACGGCGAGCTCGGCGACCGCATCGGCTCCGGCCACGAACGTGACCGGCACGCCGGTTGCCAGCGCGGCGCGGGCCGAGCCGCGTAGCAGCTCGACGTCGGTGGGCGTAGCCCCCTCGGCGGTCACCGCGGTAGCGATGACCCCTGCGTGTCCGCGGCGCTCCACCCGCGGCACGACCATGCCATCGGTGACCTCCGCACCGAACAGGTCTGCCCACTTCTCGGCCGGCCACGGGGTCGGCGGGTTGGTCTGCGGGGTCAGGAAGTAGCCGCCCAGCATGCCCTCCGGCCCTTGTCCCGTGGAGGCGATCAAGTGGACGCCGGTGGCGCGGGAGAGCGCCTCGTACAGCCGCAGGTCGCGACCGGCGAACTGTCCCGTGACGTCAACGACGCCTTCGCCTCCTGACTGCTTGAAGGCGCGCAGCTTGGTCGCCAGCGTCTCGAAGACCGCCGCTCGGTCGAGGGTGATGTCGTAGGCGTACTGCGCGCCGGGCAGCACCGACAGAAGCGCCTCGTTGGTCAGCGTCACCCCCAGGTCGCCGGAGGGAACCGGCCCCAGGACGGTGTTCACGATCTTGCCCATGTGTCTCCTTCGCAGCACGACTCGACCACCCTGTGGTCGCAGTCACAGTAAGCTTCGGTAGACATCATGTCAAATGACTAGACTATTTGTCGTGCCGTGGGTGCGGTCCCCGATTCCGGGGATGCTGCACGGCGGCCCTCTCCCCTGTCGCGGGATCCCGCTACCGTGCTTGAGCAGCACGCGCCCACACTCCGGACGTAGCCGTGGGGACCCGGATCACCGTCCCGCGGACCTGGGAGCGCCGGGCGCCCCGCGGCTCATGCGACGAGGCCGCAGAAGGGAGCAGCGTCGTGGCAGGTCTCCTCCGTCGGCTCGGTGGCCTCTGTGCCCGGCACAGCCTCCTCGTCATCGGTGCCTGGATCCTGGTGCTCGTCACCGTGGTCGTGGCCGTCTCGACCCTCGGCGCCAAGACCAGCAACGACCTCGCACTGCCTGACACCGGTAGCCAGGAGGCGAAGGACCTGCTGTCTGAGCGGTTCCCGCCCCAGCAGAACGGCGTCAACCCGATCGTCTTCCACGTGAGCAAGGGGAAGCTGACCGACTCCGCCAACAAGCAGGCCGTCGACGACGCGGTGAAGGAGATCGGCAAACAGCCGCACGTCCACACCGTCACCAACCCGCTGAGCAGCGACGGACAGACCGCCGGCCTGCTGTCGAAGGACGGTCGAACGGCCTTCGCGCCGGTGCTGATGGACGTCGGGTCCGGCGACCTGACCGAGGAGATCGCAGGCAACGTCCTGGACGCCACCCACCCCGCACAGGACGCGGGCATCACCACCGCGGCCGGCGGCTCGATCGGCTCGACGCTGTCGACGGACGAGTCCAGGACCAGCGAGGTCGTCGGGATCATCGCCGCGATGATCATCCTCAGCCTCGTGCTCGGGAGCCTGGTGGCCATGGGGCTGCCGATCATCACCGCCATCGTCGGTCTCGGCGTCGCTCTGGCCACCGTCGGGCTGGCCGGCCACCTCCTCTCGATCCCGACCGCCGGGCCGACCCTGGCCACCATGATCGGCCTCGGCGTGGGCATCGACTACGCCCTCTTCCTGATCACCCGCCACCAGGATCAGATGCGCGACGGGATGCCGATCCGCGAGTCGATCGCGCGTGCGGTGGCGACGTCCGGCAGCGCCATCGTCTTCGCCGGCTGCACCGTCGTGGTGGCCCTCCTCGCGCTGGGCGTGGCCGGCATCCCGCTGGTCTCCGCGCTCGGGTACGCCTCGGCCATGGCCGTGGTCGCCGCCGTCCTGGTGGCGATCACCCTGCTGCCTGCGTTCCTGGGGTTGCTGGGCCACCGGATCAGCTGGGCCTCGCTGCCGGCGTTCATGCGTCCGGGACGTCGGCGCGGCAGGGGCCTGTGGGCGAGGTGGGCCGGAGTCGTCCACTGCCACCCGTGGGTGGTCGCGGGCGTCTCGCTCGCGGCCCTGGTGCCGCTCATCGTCCCGGTGCTCAGCCTCGAGCTCGGCCAGGAGGACGTCGGTGCCACCTCGAAGGAGACGACCGAGCGGCAGGCGTACGACCTGATCAGCGCGGGACTGGGCGTCGGCTACAACGGTCCGCTGCAGGTCGCCTCGTCTTTCGACCCGCCCGCGGCCCCGAGCGAGGAGTACACCCAGAAGTACGACCAGGCGATGTCCCTCAAGTCCGACCTCGAGAAGAAGCAGAAGGAGCTGCCCCAGCAGGAGCAACAGCTCAAGGACCAGCAGGCAGAGCTCGAGGCGGAGCAGGCACAGCTCGAAGAAGAGCAGGCGTCCCTGGAGCAAGCGAGCGCGCAGCTGCAGGCGCAGCAGGCCGACCTCGAGCGAGAGGCAGCTGCGCTGCGCGGGCAGCAGGCGGACCTCGAGCGGCAGGCCGACGCGCTGCGTGCCGAGCAGCGGAGGCTCGAGGCCGAGCAAGCACGCCTCGAGGCCCGCCGGGACCAGCTGCGACGCGAGGCGAGACGACTGGCGATGCAGGCCCGGCCGCTCGTCCGGGAGCTCGTACGCCTCCGCGCCCGCGAGCGCGTCCTCGAACGTCGCATCGCCCGCGCCGAGCAGGACGGCGACGAGGCCCGGGTGGAACGGCTGCAGGCCCGCCTCGACGCGGTGGAGGCCGAGCAGGCCTCCGTCCAGAAGAAGCTCGTCCCGCTGGAGAAGGAGGCACGCAGCCTCGCCCGGCAGGCCCGCCGGCTGCAGGCGCAGGCACAGCGCCTCCAGCGACAGGCCGACGCGCTGCAAGGGCAGGCCGACGCGCTGCAACGGCAGAAGGCCGAGCTCGAGCGTCAGGCAGCCTCGCTGCAGGCCCAGGGTGACGATCTCCAGGCGCAGGGCAACGCGCTCCAGGCCCAGGCCGACTCGCTGCGCCGGCAGGGGGACGCGTTGGAGCAGCAGGCGGCAGAGCTCCAGAAGAAGGCCGACGACCTCAAGGCCGAGCAGCAACAGGCCGAGGAGGAGCAGAAGGAGGCCGAGCAGCTGCAGGACGAGCTCACCCAGATGATGACGGCGGCGGGCGGCGACGAACGTGGCACCGATCTCCGCGTGGTGAACCTGCAGCAAAGTCTCTCGGACACCGACGGGGTCGCGGCCCTGACCCCACCGCAGATCAACAAGAAGGGCGACGTCGTCCTGCTCTCCGCCGTACCGACGACCTCCCCAGCCTCGGACGACACCGCCGACCTCGTCGGGCACGTCCGCGACTCCGTGCTGCCGAAGACGAGCGAGGGCACGGGCGTCACGTCGTACGTCGGTGGCTACACGGCATCCTACGTCGACCTGGCCTCCCTCATCTCGGCCCGGCTGCTGCTCGTCATCGGGACCGTCATCCTGCTCGGCTACCTGCTGCTGATGGTGGCCTTCCGTTCGCTGCTCATCCCGCTCCAGGCGGCGGTGACCAACCTGCTCTCGGCGGCCGCCGCGTTCGGCGTCCTCACCGCCACGTTCCAGTGGGGCTGGGGCATCGACCTGCTCGGCATCGACACGGCGTCCTCGACCGTGCCGATCGCCAGCTACGTACCCCTGATGATGTTCGCGGGCCTGTTCGGGCTCTCGATGGACTACGAGGTGTTCCTCGTCAGCCACGTCCAGCAACACGTCCACGAGGGGGCCGAACCCCGGCAGGCGGTCCACTCAGGGCTGGTCGCCAGCGCCCGGATCACCACGGCCGCGGCCCTCATCATGGCGTCGGTGTTCGCCAGCTTCATCCTCGACCCCGACCCGACGATCAAGCAGTTCGGCGTCGGCCTCTCGGTAGCGGTGCTGCTCGCGGGCATCCTCGTGGTCACCCTTGCGCCGGCAGCGCTGGTGATCTTCGGGCGTTCTGCCTGGTGGCTGCCCGGATGGCTCGACAAGGTTCTCCCCCACATCTCGATCGAGGGCGAGCCGGAGCCGGCCGGGACTCCGGACGTCTCGGAGACGCCCCGTCACCGGGACGACCAGGACACCGGGGTGTCGTACGAGCGGTGATCGGCCCCCGACCTCGGGTGCCGTCTCGGCCTCATTGATCGAGGTTTCGGACGGCGATGCCTTCCAGCGCTCTCTTGACTGCCTTCTCCACGGCCGAGGCGGGAACCCCGGCCGGAACGACGAGCATCCCGATCGATGCCTCGCTCTCGTCGGCGAAGGTGCGATGGACTGCGGCCAGTGCCTGCTCGATCTCCCGCTGAGGGTCCGTGCACTCGCGTCGAAGCCACCGGCGAAGTACGCGGTTGTGTGCCGCGACGACTGCCGCTGCGGTCATCTCGGCACGGAGCTCCGCCTCTGGCGAGGCGTCGGCCCAGTGACTCAGGTATCGACGGAAGAGACGCTGGTAGCGCGCCCCACTCACCAGCTCACGCTCACGGAGCGCCGACACGGTGGAGGTGAGCCCGTAGCGCTCCCGCGCACGCTCGCCCTCCGCGACGTAGTGGAACAGCACGATCTTGACCGCGTCGGTGACGGCGGCGAGACCGGCGTTGGGGGGCGAGGAACGCAGTCGCTCCTCGATCCGGCCGAGGAGCTCGTCGTGGTCGGGGAAGATCACCGCTTCCTTGGACCCGAAGGAGCGGAAGAAGGTGCTGCGGCTGACGCCCGCTTCGGACGCGATGTCGTCGACCGAGGTGGCGGCGTACCCCTTGATCCCGAACAGGCGAAATGCCGCGTCGGAGATCTCGTCACGCGCTGCTGCCATCACTCTCCTTTTTGGATCGATCCCTGGACATCATGCCCCATGACACTTAGTCTCACTCATTGACACTGAAGTTCACAAGGAGTCCCGTTGAGCGCCGAGCCCACCACCGCACCCGATTCCCCGGGCGCCGAGATCGACCTGCACACGACTGCCGGGAAGCTGGCCGAGCTGGAGCGTCGTGTTGACGAGGCCGTCCATGCCGGTTCCGCGAAGGCGGTGGAGAAGCAGCACGCGAAGGGGCGTCAGACCGCTCGTGAGCGGATCGAGATGCTGCTCGATGAGGGCTCCTTCCAGGAGGTCGACGAGCTGGCCCGGCACCGGTCGGTCGCGTTCGGGCTGGAGAAGAACCGGCCCTTCGGTGATGGCGTGGTCACCGGCTACGGCACCATCGAGGGCCGTCAGGTCTGTGTGTTCTCCCAGGACTTCACCGTCTTCGGTGGGTCGCTGGGTGAGGTCTATGGCGAGAAGATCACCAAGATCATGGACCTGGCGATCAAGACCGGGTCCCCGCTGATCGGGATCAACGAGGGCGCCGGCGCCCGGATCCAAGAAGGCGTCGTCTCCCTGGGCCTCTATGGCGAGATCTTCAAACGCAACGTCCACGCCTCCGGGGTGATCCCGCAGATCAGCCTGATCATGGGCAACTGTGCCGGCGGGCATGTCTACTCCCCCGCGGTCACCGATTTCACGATCATGGTCGACAAGACCTCGGCCATGTTCATCACCGGCCCTGATGTGATCAAGACCGTCACCGGTGAGGACATCACCATGGAGGAGCTGGGCGGTGCCCTGGCCCACAACTCCAAGTCCGGGGTGGCCCACTACATGGGCGCGGATGAGGCCGACGCGATCGACTACGTCAAGGCTCTGCTGTCCTACCTGCCCTCGAACAACATGGAAGAGCCCCCGGCTTTCGAGGAGACGGCCGATCTGGAGATCTCCGACCTCGACCGCGAGCTGGACACCTTCATCCCCGATGGCGGGAACCAGCCCTACGACATGCACGAGGTCATCGCCCACATCGTCGATGATGAGGAGTTCCTCGAGGTCCAGCCGCTGTGGGCACCCAACATCCTGATCGGGTACGCCCGGATCGAGGGCCGCCCCGTGGGGATCGTGGCCAACCAGCCGATGCAGTTCGCCGGCTGCCTCGACATCGACGCCTCCGAGAAGGCCGCCCGCTTCGTCCGCACCTGCGACGCCTTCAACGTCCCCGTGATCACCTTCGTCGACGTCCCCGGGTTCCTACCCGGCACCGACCAGGAACACAACGGCATCATCCGCCGCGGCGCGAAGCTGATCTACGCCTACGCCGAGGCCACCGTCCCCCTGGTCACCATCATCACCCGCAAGGCCTACGGCGGCGCCTATGACGTGATGGGCTCCAAACACCTCGGTGCCGACATCAACCTGGCCTGGCCCACCGCCCAGATCGCGGTCATGGGCGCCCAGGGCGCGGCCAACATCGTGCACCGCAAGACACTGGCAGCGGTCGAGGCCGCCGGTGGGGACGTCGAGGCCAAGCGCGCCGAGCTGATCGACGAGTACGAAACCACCCTCGCCAACCCCTACATCGCCGCCGAACGCGGCTACATCGACGCGGTCATCCCACCCCACGAGACCCGCAGCGAGGTCGTCCGCGCGCTGCGGCTGCTGCGCACCAAGCGGGAGACCCTGCCCGCGAAGAAGCACGGGAACATCCCGCTGTGACCGCGCCTCAGGAACCGGCCGAGGACCCGACCGCCCAGCAGAAGCCCCTGCTCAAGGTCATCGACCAGAACGCCAGCCCTGAGGAGATCGCCGCCATCGTGGCCGTCTTCGCCGCCCTCGGTTCAGGCCAGGCACCCACAAAGAAGCCGCGCTCCCTGTGGGCCACCCCCAAGCTGCGTACCCCCATCCACCCCGGCCCCAACGCCTGGCGCGCCAGCGCGTTCCCGAGCTGAACGTCGTAGAAAGCAGACACCGTGCCTGAACTGACAAAGGTCTTGATCGCCAACCGCGGTGAGATCGCCGTGCGAGTGATCCGTGCGTGCAAGGACGCCGGGATCGGCTCGGTCGCGATCTACG
>NZ_JBHWLY010000084.1:0-24363 GCF_042730435.1 Nocardioides sp. NPDC059952
CCTATAAAACCCCCACACCACCAAATTCTTTTTCACACTGGTTTGGGGGGTTTGTTTTTTTTTTAAACTCCCCCCCACAAAACCCCCCCCCCGGGCCGGCGGGGCTCCCCCCCCCCCCCCCCCGGCCACCACTCTGACAAGGACCAGCGGCATCGGGCTCGGCATCACGATGCTCTGGTTCAGCCTGCTCGTCCTCATCCCGCTGGTGGCGGTGATCATCACCGCCTCCAGCGGCGGCTGGTCCGCCTTCGCCGACCAGCTCACCAACGAGCAGACCGCCTCGGCGATCTTGCTGACGATCCGCGCGGCCATCGTGGTCACCCTGATCAACGTCGTCATCGGCACCGTCATCGCCTGGGTCCTGGTCCGTGACAAGTTCTGGGGCAAGGGCTTCCTCGAGGTGATCATCGACATCCCGTTCGCACTGCCGACGATCGTCGCCGGCCTCGTGCTGCTCTCCCTCTACGGCGCCGAGTCACCCCTCGGCCTGCACTGGGCGAACACGTCGACGTCGGTCTACCTCGCCCTCGCCTTCGTGACGCTGCCCTTCGTCGTACGCATGGTGCAGCCCGTCCTCGAGGAGCTGGACGCCGACGTGGAAGAGGCCGCGGCCTCTCTGGGTGCCTCCCGGTTCACCACGTTCTGGCGGATCATCCTGCCCTCGCTGGCCCCTGCCATCGCGGCGGGCGCGGCGCTCTCCTTCGCGCGCGGGATGGGGGAGTACGGCTCCCTGGTCCTGCTCTCGGGCAACCTCCCGTTCAAGTCCGAGGTCGCCTCGGTGCGGATCCTGTCCGCGATCGAGAACGACAACCCGGAGGGCGCGGCCGCGATCGCGGCGATGCTGCTGGCCGTCTCGCTGGCCGTCATCGTCGTCCTCGACCTGGTCCAGAGGAGGATGGTCCGCCGTGGCTGAGACCCGTCGTGCTCCGCGCACCCCGCTGACGTACGTCCTCCGCGTCGTGGTCATCGCCTACCTCGGGCTGCTGGTGGCCTGGCCGGTCGTCCTGGTCGCCTGGAACGCCTTCCACGTGCCCGATGTCGGGTTCACGACCGAGGCGTTCACCGAGATCTTCAACGACCCGCAGATGATGCACGCGATCCAGCTGACCTGCGTGGCTGCGGTGGTCGCGACGCTGATCAACCTGCTCTTCGGCGTCACGATCTCGCTGCTGCTGGTGCGTACCGAGTTTCCGGGCAAGCGCCTCCTCAGCGCGATGATCGACCTGCCGTTGTCGGTCTCGCCGATCGTCGTGGGCCTGGCGCTCGTGCTGGTCTACGGTGGCCGCGACGGCTGGTTCGGGCCGACGCTCGAGTCGGCCGGGATCCAGATCATCTTCTCGACGCCCGGCATCATCATGGCGACCGCGTTCGTGTCGCTCCCGCTGGTGATCCGTGAGGTCATCCCGGTGCTGGAGGAGATCGGCACGGAGCAGGAGCAGGCCGCCGCGTCGCTCGGCGCAGGCAGCTGGCAGACCTTCTGGCGGATCACGCTCCCGGGCATCAAGTGGGCCGTCATCTACGGCGTCGTGCTCACCCTGGCCCGCTCGCTGGGCGAGTTCGGCGCGGTCAAGGTCGTCTCCGGCAACGTGCTCGGCCAGACCCGCACCGCCACCCTCGCGGTCGAGGAGAAGTACCTCAACTTCGACCAGCAGGGCGCGTACGCCGTCGCCTTCCTCCTGGCCAGCGTCTCGGTCATCTGCATCCTCATCGTCTTCGTGCTGCGCGCCCGCGGTGCGCGCGTGCGGTGAAAGGACACATCCCATGAGCATCGAAGTAAGTGGTGTCAACAAGCGTTACGGCGACTTCGTGGCGCTGGAGGACATCAACCTGACCATCCCGACCGGGCAGCTGACTGCGTTGTTGGGGCCTTCGGGCGGCGGCAAGACCACACTGCTGCGGGTCATCGCCGGGCTGGAGACCCCGGACACCGGCACGATCAGCATCGAGGGCGTCGAGGCGACCTCGCTGCCGGTCCAGAAGCGCAACGTCGGCTTCGTCTTCCAGCACTACGCCGCGTTCAAGCACCTCTCGGTGGCCAAGAACGTCGCCTTCGGGCTGGAGATCCGCAAGCGTCCCAAGGCCGAGGTCGCCAAGAAGGTCGGGGAGCTGCTCGAGCTCGTCCACCTCTCGCAGTTCGCCAACCGCCTGCCCTCGCAGCTGTCCGGCGGTCAGCGACAGCGGATGGCGCTGGCGCGGGCCCTGGCGATCGAGCCGTCCGTGCTGCTGCTCGACGAGCCCTTCGGGGCCCTGGACGCGAAGGTACGCAAGGAGCTGCGTGACTGGCTGCGACGGCTCCACGACGAGGTGCACGTGACCACCGTCTTCGTGACCCACGACCAGGAGGAGGCTCTCGAGGTCGCCGACGAGATCGTGGTCGTCAACCAGGGCGGCATCGAGCAGATCGGCACTCCCGAGCAGCTCTACGACGAGCCCGCCAACGATTTCGTGATGTCGTTCCTCGGCGACGTGACCACCCTGGGCGGTTCCTTGATCCGGCCCCATGACGTCGAGGTCACCCCGTCCCCGATCTCCGAGCACTCGCTCGAGGGCACCGTCTCGCGCGTCCTGCGGATCGGGTTCGAGGTGCGCCTCACGGTTCTCACCGACGACGGCGAGGTCGTGACCGCCGAGCTGACGCGTACGCATGCCCGGGCTCTGCGGCTCGAGGAGGGCGCCAACGTGTTCGTCACGCCGACGCCTGGTGCGTACACGATGCCGGCGCCTTCGCCGGCGGCGTAGGGGCCGTTCCTTCATCAAGGTATGCAGCCGAAGGCCCACATCCCCAGCGGAGTTCCGCGCGGGATGTGGGCCTTTCTCTGCATACCCTTCGACAGGCTCAGGACACCGCCTTGCAGGAGGAACCGACCGCTCAGTGAGGCAGCCACGCCTCGTCGCGCGCGGTGCGGGTGGTGACCTCGTCGGGCAGCTCGCGGGAGGCGAGGTCGGCGATGGAGACCTTCTCGAAGACCTCGCGCAGCGAGTCGCGGGCGGCGATCCACACATGCTGGAGGACGTCGGCGCGCTCGTTGTAGGTGACGCCCTCCGGACGCAGTCCGTAGACCGAGACCAGCGGACCGTCGACGGCGCGGATCACATCGGCGACGGACACGTCCGACGCCTTGCGGGCCAGGCGCCAACCGCCGGACTGGCCGCGCTGTGAGATGACGACGCCGGCCTTGCGGAGGTCGGCGAGGATCGCCTGCAGGAACCCGTGGGGGATCTCCTGGGCGCGGCCGAGCTCCTCGGCGCTGACAGCTTTTCCGTCCTCGCGCGCGGCCATCTCGATGAGGGCGCGGAGGGCGTAGTCGGACTTGGCAGATACTCGCACGACCACATTCTTGCAGATGAATGCAGAATTTCGCTCAATCTAGTGGTCAAGTCCACTTTCATTCACGAGCGTCTCGGCCCGCGCCTTGAGAGCCGCGGCGTGCCGCCGGAAGCCCTCGGTGACCCGCCCCGGACCGGCCAGTCCCACCAGCGGACCCGAGAACTCCTCGACCGTCTCGTAGCGCGTCGGCCCGCCGGATCGCTGGGTCAGCCGCTGGTGACGTACGCCGCGGACCAGGCCCAGCCGCGCCGGCCAGCCCTCATAGACATAGGCCAGGTACGCAGCCCCGACCCCGTCCTCACCGACCACCGGTGCGTCGAGCGCCGAGATCCGCTCCGGTGAGCGCGCGCGGCCACCGTTCGCCCAGGTCACATGCAGGATGATCGGATTCCCCGCGGCCGCCGGCTGCGCGGTCTCGGCGCGAACGACGAACGGGTTCCACGCGGCGTACGACTCCGTCTCGACCATCACCCGCCACACCACCTCGATCGGAGCATCGATCTCGACCGAGGCTCGCGGGTGCTCGTAGGCCACGAGGTCAGCGGTAGTTGATGAACTGCACCGCGAAGTCGTAGTCCTGGCCCTTGACCAGCGAGATCACGGTCTGCAGGTCGTCGCGCTTCTTGGAGGAGACGCGGAGCTCGTCGCCCTGGATCTGCGCCTTGACGCCCTTGGGGCCCTCGTCGCGGATCAGCTTGGAGATCTTCTTGGCGTCCTCGGAGGAGATGCCCTCCTTGAGCGTGATCGAGATCTTCGACAGCTGCCCCGACTGGCGCGGCTCGCCGGCGTCGAGGATCTTCAGCGACTGCTTGCGCTTGATCAGCTTGTCCTGGAAGACCGAGAGCACCGCGCTGGCGCGGTCGTCGGCGGAGGCGGAGATCTCGATCCCCTGCTCACCGCTCCACTCGATGGTCGCGTTGGTCCCCTTGAAGTCGAACCGGGTCGAGACCTCCCGCGCGGTCTGGCTCAGCGCGTTGTCGACCTCCTGGCGGTCGATCTTGCTCACGATGTCGAACGACGAGTCGGCCATGACTCTCTCCTCTGGATTTCTGACCAGGACGGTGGCCCCGGGAACGTACCTGACTCACCCTAGGACCTTGTCCCGTTTTCGTACGCCGCCAGCCCCTGCGCTATTGTCTATTGCTGTCGCGATCCCCTTCACGGGGGCCCGTGCGCAACCCAGGCAGATTGCCCGAGCGGCCAATGGGAGCGGACTGTAAATCCGTCGGCTTTGCCTTCGAAGGTTCGAATCCTTCATCTGCCACGCCTGGGAGAACACCCCGGTGACCAGCGGAAACGCTGGCCACCGGGGTGTTTCGCTTGTCCGGCTGTGTCCAGCTGTGGCTCCCTGTGGTCGGGCGGTGGAGGACGGCGCGGGCCTTGAGTTCAAGCAAGGTTGGCCAGACCCCGCCGCACAAGCGCATCAGCTGGCCGGCGGCGGCGAACGGCCTTCCTGCGAGCGGCTGATGTGGCCCAAGAACCACAGGGACGAGTGGGAGGCGTGGGTGATGTACGCCTCGACCTACTCCACCGGCCTGGCCTGAAGACCCGCGTCACGCAGTCGTGGGTCAACGCTGCGCACGTACGCGATCCGCTTATCAGTTCACGACGACGCAGATGAAGGACAGTCCGGACGCGGATTCTGCAGGTCCCGGTTCGCCTATCTTTTCCCACTCGGTTCTGAGAGGCTCGGGCTTGTGGCAGAGGCCGGGGTGGTACGCGTAGCGGTGGTCAGCCCACAGGATGTCATCAGGCGAGGACTCGCCGAGATGCTCCAGGACTATCCCGATCGCGTGGCTGTGTCCGCAGCTCCATTCGCCAGCAGCCTCGAGGGTGAGGTGGATGTGATCGTGTATGACACTTTCGGCCTGTTCCTTCGAGACGGGGCCGAGCTGGCCGAGCTGTACGAGGCGAATGCGAAGGTGCTGGTCTTCAGTCGAGACCTGCGCCCCGACCTACGGGCCCAGGCCTTCAAGATAGGCGCCAGAGCCTGGATCTCGATGAGCGCACATGCTGCCGAACTCGTGCACAGCATCGAGCTCACTGCCGCAGGCAAGCTGATCAGGGAGCCCCAACGCGAGCTGCAGGGCACAGCGGGAGAGCTGACCGCCCGAGAGATCGAGGTCCTCGGACTGATCGCCCAGGGGTTGTCCAACCAGGACATCGCGGAGAACCTTGCCATGAGCGGGAACACGCTCAAGAGCCACATCCGGCGGGCCTACAAAAAGATCGAGGTCACCACTCGAAGCCAGGCAGTCAGCTGGGCCATTGCACACGGTCTTAACTCCCGGAAAGCGCCACGCTAGGCCTCTTTGAGCCGCGTATCTGGACGGCCCTGTCGGTGCGGTGTAGGTCGAAAGCCACGCCATACGTCCCGGAGTCCTCGGGGATCAGTTGCCACCGTCTCGCTCCGAAGGCGAGTCGAGAGGCGCGCGATAGGTTCCGGTCATGGATATGAACGCCTACCAGCAGGCAGCGCTGCGCACCGCGGCGTCGAAGGGCACCCCCAACGAGGTGTTCCACCTGCTGCTGGGGCTGGTTGGGGAGACGGGTGAGATCGCCGAGAAGGCGAAGAAGATCATTCGGGATCACGACAGCGACTTCGCGCAGTGGGACCTCGATGATCTCGCCAAGGAGCTCGGCGACACACTGTGGTACCTGGCGGTCCTTGCTGACCACTTCGGGCTTCCGCTCGCGGACGTTGCCGAGCTCAACATCAATAAGCTCGCCGATCGTCAGCAGCGTGACGCCATCGGTGGCAGCGGCGACAACCGCTGACCCACCGTTGGGACCAGCCCAGCCCCGGTTCACCAAGGAGCACCCATGACAGTCGACGCAACTCCGTCCGCCGCGGACAACGATGAGTTCTGGCGGGAGCGGCGGGTCTGCTTCCTGGCGACCAGCCGGCCGGATGGGAGTCCGCATCTCGTCCCGGTGGGGGTGACGTTCGATCCGCAAGCCGGAATCGCGCGGGTCATCTGCAGCGCGGGGAGCAAGAAGGCCCGCAACGTACGCGCGGCCGACTCCGGCGCGAGGGTGGCGGTGAGCCAGGTCGACGGGCGGCGCTGGTGCACGCTGGAGGGCACCGCGGTCGTCAAGGACGACGACGAGTCGGTGGCCGAGGCCGAGCGGCGGTACGCCGAGCGCTACAAGCGGCCCCGGCCCAACCCCGAGCGCGTGGTCATCGAGATCACCGTGACCCGAGTGATGGGCAACGTACGTCCGTCGGGGTGGTGAGCGGTCGCCGGGCATGAGGACATGCTCTGGCGCACGGCCAGAAGAGCTCTTGCGAGTTATCAGATATCTGACTACTGTGATCGGCCTCACATCCCCACACCTCGGAGGACGTCATGATCCGAACTCGCACGCACGTCGGCCGCCGCATCACCATCGGCGGTCTCGTCCCCGTGCTGGCCATCTCGCTCTCGGCTTGTGGCGCGCTGGGCGGCGAGTCCGAGTCGAGCGCCTCGGACGGAACGGTCACGGTCTGGCAGTACTACGGCGATGAGCAGATGCCGACCGGCAAGCCGCTCTACGACGCCCTCGAGGCGTACGACGCTGAGAACGACGATGTGAAGGTGAAGATCCGGTTCATTCCCTTCGAGGACTTCAACCGGACCCTGCAACAGGGTGCGGCCGCGGGGGAGGGCCCCGACGTCGCCCTGATCAACGCCTTCGACACCCAGCAGATGGCCGACGCGGGCGTGATCGAGGACATCAGCGACCAGGTCGAGGAGTGGGGTGAGCAGGACGCCTACTACTCCACGAGCTGGGAGACCACGCAGGTCGACGGCAAGACGTACGGCATCCCGCACGTCGCGGACGACTACGCGCTCTACTACAACAAGGACGTCTTCGAGGCGGCCGGACTGCGGCCTCCCGCGACCTGGGACGAGATGGAGAGCACCGCCGCGACCTTGGCCACGAACGTCAAGTACGGCCTGGCCGTCTCCGGGCGCGAGGGCGCCGAAGGCGCGACCGGGATCCTGCTCCGCCAGCTCGCTGCCGGCGGCGACCTCGCGACGTTCGGCGACGGGACCGGCGCCGCGGCGCTGGAGTCCTTCAACCGGATGGTCGACAACGGCGGGCTCTCGAAGGGGTTCCTGACCTGGCTCGAGGACGACGCCAAGACCCAGTTCGCGGGCGGCAACGCCGCGATGATGATCAACTCGGCGACGTACGTGAACATCCTGCGTGACGAAGTGCCGGACCTGAACTGGGGCGTGGCACCGCTGCCGAAGGACAAGGCATCGAAGAGCTTCCTGTCTGCCGAGAACCTCACCATCGGCGCCGGCACCGGCGATCCGGACGCTGCCTGGGATCTCATCGCCCACCTGCAGGAGCAGTCGGTGCTGGAGGAGTACCTCCCGGCCCGCAACAAGCTGCCTGCCCGCGACGACGTTCCCAAGGCCGTCGAGGACCCGATCCGCAAGACATTCGCCGACCAGCTCGAGGGCGCCTGGGCGCCCGAGGGAGACGTCGCGACGCACTCCAACGAGTCGCTGACCGCGATCCAGGAGGCTCTGCAGGCCACCGTCAGCGGCAGCAGCAGCCCGGCCGACGCGGCGACGGCGGCGCAGGCCAAGATCGACGGCGCACTCGGGTCGTGAGCTCTTTCGCTCGACCGGTGCCGGCAGCGCGGACAGTGGTCCGCACGGGCCGCGGACGGCCGAACGTCGCGCCGTACCTCTTCCTCGCCCCGGCGGTCGTCTTCGTCATCCTCACCGTCGTCTACCCACTGATCTACAACATCCTGCAGAGCTTCTTCGACGTCGGCCTGCGTGAGGTCGTCCGGGGCGGCGCCTCCTGGGTCGGGCTCGACAACTACCGAGACCAGCTCGGACGCTCCGAGTTCTGGCACGCCGTCGTCGTCTCGCTGGTCTACTCCATCGGCACGGTGGCGATCGCGTTCGCGGTCGGGCTGGGCCTGGCGCTGCTGTTCCATCGTGAGTTCCGCGGCCGCAACGTCCTGCGTGCGCTGCTCCTGCTGGCCTGGATCCTGCCCACGGTGGTCAGCGCCAACGTCTGGCGCTGGCTGCTCGATGGCAGCTATGGGCTGCTCAACGCAGCGCTTAGCGGCCTGGGACTGCTCGATCGCGACCTGTTCTGGCTCGGCGAGCCGAACCCCGCGCTGCTGGCGGTGACCGTGGCGACGGCCTGGAGCTTCGCGCCGTTCGCGATGATCCTGCTGGCCGCCGGGCTCCAAGGCATCTCGCCGACCTACTACGAGGCTGCCCGCATCGACGGTGCCTCCGCATGGCAGCAGTTCCATTCGCTGACCTTCCCGCTGCTGCGGCCGGTCAGCCTGACTGTCACGCTGCTGATCTTCATCTTCACCTTCAAGACCTTCGACACGATCTTCCTGATGACCGGCGGAGGGCCCGGCAACGCCACCGAGACGCTGCCGGTCTACGCCTACAACGAGGCTTTCGAGTTCTCCCGGTTCGACACCGCGGCGGTGGCAACCACGGTGCTGATGGTCATCTCCATCGCGCTCGCGCTGGTCTACTTCCGTGCCCTGCGGAACGAGGAGGGCGCATGACCACCGTCTCCCGGCGCCGGCTGCTGGTGTTCGCAGCCGTGTTCATCACGGCCGTCTACCTGATCCCCGTCTACTGGATGCTCAACACCTCCTTCAAGGGCGCGGAGGACATCTTCTCGACGCCGCCGGACCTGCTTCCGCTGCCCCCGACCACCGGGTCGTACGCGGGTGCGGTCTTCTCTGACGGGGACATCGCCCGCGGGCTCCTGAACAGCGGCATCATCGCGGTCGGCACGACCATCGTCACGCTGCTGGTCGCACTGCCGGCGGCGTACGCCTTGGCCAGGCTGAGAGTGCGCTTCGTCTCCGCGTTCCTGATGCTCTTCCTGGCCGTGCAGATGGTGCCATCGGTCAACTTGGCGCTGCCGATGTTCGTGCTCTTCAGCGGCGCCGGACTCGTTAACAGCTATGCCGGCCTCATCATCGCCAACTGCTCGCTGGCCGTGCCGCTGGCGATCACCATCCTGCGGCCCTACTTCCTCGCCATCCCCGAGGAGATCGTCGAGGCCGCCAAGATCGACGGCTGCAACGAGCTCACCGCGTTCTGGCGGGTGGCCGTCCCG
The DNA here is from genome assembly GCF_042730435.1 of Nocardioides sp. NPDC059952. NCBI lineage: Bacteria > Bacillati > Actinomycetota > Actinomycetes > Propionibacteriales > Nocardioidaceae > Nocardioides > Nocardioides sp. NPDC059952. The sequence continues at coordinate 9,434 of NZ_JBHWLY010000084.1, forward strand.
GTCAGCACGCCAGGCATCATCACGGTCGGGGCGGTGAGCTTCCTGCAGGCCTGGGGCGAGTTCGTCTTCGGTCTCGCCCTGGCCCCCGACGAGAGGTTCCAGCCGGTCACGGTCGTGCTCGCCGGCATCACCAACGCATTCGGAACCAAGTGGAACGACCTGATGGCGGTGTCCGCGATCATCGCGCTGCCCGTCATCGTCCTGTTCATCTTCCTCCAGCGCTACATCGTGGCTGGACTGACCGAAGGAGCGACGAAGAGTTGAGTCGATTGGAAATCTGGGCGGCGACACCGACGCCCTTCGACCAGGACGGCCGTCTCGATCTCTCGGTCGTCGAGGCGCAGGCCGAGCACCTGCGCGGAGCCGGGGTGTTCGGCGCGTTCGTGGTCGGCACCACCGGTGAGTACCCGTCCCTGACCACCGAGGAGCGGCGTACGCTTCTGGAGGCCTGGGCAGCCGTCCGGCCCGAGGGGTTCGGGCTCGCCGCGCAGGTCGGATCCAACGACCTCGCCCAGGCGGCCGAGCTGGCGGCGCACGCCACCGACCACGGTGTCGACTTCGTGGCTGCGACCGCCCCGTTCTACGGCGAGGCGCCGCGAGTCGAGCTGGTCGTCGACCACCTCGCCCGGATCGCGGCGGCCGCCGGGGAGACCCCGATGTGCTACTACCACATCCCGAGCATGACCGGCTCGACCCATCTGCCGGCCGATGTCGCCACCGCCGCCCGGGAGCGGATCCCCACCCTCACCGGGGTGAAGTTCACCGACGAGGACCTCATCGAGTGCGACCGCACCCGTGCAGCCGGGGTCCGGGTCTACTTCGGCCGCGACGAGCTCCTCCCCGCCGGCCTGGCGATCGGCGTGGATGCCGTGATCGGCAGTCTCTACAACGGGCTCGCGCCGATCGCGCACCGGGTCGTCGAGGCGTACGACGCGGGAGAGCCTGAGCGTGCCTACGAGCTGCACCGGCCCTTCCGTGAGATCGCGGCCGTCGCCGGCCGTCACGGAGGGCTCGGCTTCGTCAAGGAGCTGATGAACCGGCTCGGCCCGGACGCGGGCGCGCCGCGTACGCCGTGGGGTCCACTGGACGCGGCGGGCATCGCCGAGGCGGAGGCTCTCGCCGCCCGGCTGCGGGTCGCCGTCGAGCAGGCCGGTCAGTCGTGAAGCACGGGTCCATCTATCGCGAGGCCCAGACCCGGCTGCGCGACTTCATCCGAGAGCACGGTCTGCGGCCCGGCGACCGGCTTCCGCCCGAGGCCGCGCTGGCCGCCGAGCTCGAGGTCAGCCGGCTCTCCCTGCGGGAAGCATCGCGGAGCCTGCAGACCCTCGGCGTGATCGAGGCCCGGCCCGGCAACGGGCTCTACGTCGCCACGTTCTCCTTCCGGCCGGTGATCGAGCAGCTGCCCTACGGGCTGGCCGAGCCGGGCGCCTCGCTGGAGGAGCTCCTGACCGCTCGCGAGGCCATGGAGGCCGGGCTGATGCCGGCCGTGTGCCGGCTGCGCGACGAGGAGGAGGAAGCGCTGTCCCGGTGTGCAGACCTGGCCACCGAGATGAGCGAGCGGGAGCAGCGCGGCGAGAGCTTCGTCGATGTTGATCGGGAGTTCCACCTCTCGCTCTACCAGACCCTCGGCAACCCGTTGGTCGAGAACCTGATCGAGCTGTTCTGGGAGCTCTTCGTCCGGGTCGGCGACGCCATCCCGGGAAGTCCCGAGCGTAACCGCGGCGAGGCTCACCTCGCGATCGTGCGGGCTCTGCAGGCGGGGGACGCCGATCTCGCCACGGCCCGGATGTTCGAGCACTTCGACGACGTACGCGTCCGGGCGCGGCTGCTGCAGGAACGCGCCTGAGCCACGGAAGACCATCAGGACCAGCGTCATCCAACGAAACGACACGACAACGACACGACAACGACACGACAGCGTCATCGACGTCGAGAGAGAAGGAACGCACCATGAGGAACCTCCATCGCGCAGCCGTGGTCGCCGCAGCGGCGACCATGGCCACCCCGCTGCTCGTCAGCGCGGACACCGCCCGGGCCGGCACCCCCACAGCCGACCAGGGCTCGTCCCGCTGCACCGGATCGGTCCCCTACGTCTCCGGTGAGGGCGGCTATGCCGTCTACCGCATCCCAGCGGTCGTCCGAGCCGCCGACGGAGCGATCATCGCCTTCGCCGAAGCGCGCGAGTCCAGGTCCGACGCGGGCTCGATCGACCTCGTTCGGCGCCGGTCGGTCGATGGCGGCTGCACATGGGGACGGCAGGCGGTCGTCGCCGACCAGGCCGAGAACACCATCGGAAACCCTGCGCCCGTGGTCGACCCCAGCACCGGGGACCTGGTCCTGCTCAGCACTCGCAACGCCGGCACCGCCAGCGAGGCCGAGATCCTGCGCGGCGAGGTGCCGGCGGAGGACAGCCGGCGAGTGTTCGTGCAGCGCAGCACCGACGACGGGCGTACGTTCTCGCCCCTCGAGGAGATCACGGCCACCACGAAGCTCCCGGACTGGCGCTGGTACGCCACCGGTCCGGGCCACGCGGTGGCCGTGATCGGCGGCGAGCATGACGGGCGGCTCGTGGTCCCGGCCAACCACTCGAGCGCGCCGCCGACAGGTTCGGCCGACACCGGCGCGGAGGCCAAGTACTACGGCGCGCACAGTCTGCTCAGCGACGACGGTGGTCGCACCTGGCGGATCGGCTTCGACGACAGCACCTTCGAAGGCGAGCTCAACACCAACGAGTCGATCGCCACCCAGCTGCGCGACGGCAGCCTCTACTTCAACACCCGGGACCAGAACGGGAGCTCGCCGGCCACCCGTGCCGACGCCGTCTCCGTCGACGGGGGTGAGTCGCTGGTGACGCCGTACGCCGCCGAGCCCGGCTTGGTGGGCCCGGTCGTCCAGGGCAGCGTGCTCCAGGTGCGCGGCGGCGACTGGCCGCTGGTGTACTCCGGTCCGAGCGACCCGACCCGGCGTGCCGCGATGGCCCTGCGGGTCTCCGAAGACGCTGGCGACACCTGGGAGAACCGCCTCACCGTGTCGACCGACCCGGCTGCATACTCCGACCTGGTGCAGCTCCCCGGTCGGCAGCTCGGGCTCCTCTACGAGACCGGCACGAGCGGCGCCAACGAGACCATCACGTTCCGCCGGATCCCGGTCGGTGAGCTGCGATGACCACGCGCCGCGCGCTGCTCGCCGGGGCTGCCGGAGCCGCCGGTGCCGCCGGACTGGGCTTGACCTCCCTGCCCCGTGCCGCGGCCGCACCCGTGGGAGGTGTCGGCCGTCCCGGCGCCGGCGCCGCCGACTGGGAGCGTCTGCCTGATCTACCGCCCAACCGCACGGACTGGGCGGAGGAGATACCGGTAGGGGAGGCGTACTGGCGCCAGCTCGGCCTCGCCGGGCCGGTCGCCGGCGCCCACGGCGATCACCTGATCGTCGCGGGCGGAGCCAACTTCCCCGAGCCGGGCCGCACCGCTGGGCGCGACCCGGTGCTGGGCAAGGTCTACTGGAACGACGCGTTCGTGCTGCACCGGTCCGGCGGCGCCTACACCTGGCTCGATCTGTCGCTGACCCTGCCCGACGCGGTCGGGTACGCCGCGTGCCTGAGCACGCCGCGAGGCGTCCTGGTGATCGGTGGCGAAGGGTTCCGTGGTGGACCGAACGGCGCCGCACGAGCCGCCGTGGAGAAGTTCGCCGACGTCTACCTCCTCCGCTTCGACCCGGTGGCAGAGGCGCTCGTACGCGAGGACCTGCCGTCCCTGCCGCGACCGCTCTCCTACGGCGCCGCCGCGATGGTCGGCACGACCGCGTACGTCGCCGAGGGTGCGTCCTTCTACGCGCTGGACCTCGCCGACCCGGACACCGGCTGGCGGACGCTGCCGACCTGGCCGGGCGGGCCGCGGACCGTCGCGGTCGCGGCCTCCGACGGTCGCCGGTTCCACATGATCTCAGGGCGCCACCAGCAGTCGGACGGCTCGTGGACGCTACACACCGACGCGTACTCCTTCGACCCCGGCGACGGCAGCTGGTCCCGCCTCGCCGACCTGCCCCGGTGCGTCATGGCCGGGGTCGGGATCGGTGACCGCCGCGGCATCACGGTGTACGCCGGTGACGGCGACGCCGAACGGTGGGACCTCATCCAGGAGCACACCGCGGCCGGGAACGTCGACGTGGTGTCCTGGCTCCAGGACCACCACACCGGGTTCGACACCGATGTGCTCCGCTACGACCTGCGGACCGGCCGATGGTCGGCGGTCGACCGGTTCCCCGGGTCTGCACAGGTGACGACGCCCGCGGTGGAGTGGGATGGCGACCTCGTCATCGCGAGCGGGGAGGTCCGGCCAGGGGTGCGCACTCCCGCGATCTGGCGGGTGCGCCGATGACCCTCACGGCGGCGACCCTGCAGGGAGTGTGGGGTCCGGTGCTGCTGCCGCTCCGGGCCGACGACGACATCGACCTGACGCGGCTCGAGGCCCAGATCCGTACGCTGGCGGCGTCCCCGCTGCACGGCGTCTACGCGCACGGGACGGCGGGTGAGCTGCACCTGCTGCTGGACGACGAGGCCGACCGGGTGAGCCGGATGCTCGCGACCGCGTGCGCGGAGGCGGGCAAGCCCTTCCAGCTCGGTGCCAGCCATCCCGTCCCGCAGGTCACGCTGGAGCGGATCGCTCGCACCCGCGACCTGGGGCCGGCGGCATACCAGATCGCACTGCCGGACTGGCTCCCGCTCACCGACGACGAATGCGTCGCCTTCGTGACCAGGGTCGCCGCGGCCGCCGCGCCGATCCCGCTCGTCCTCTACAACCCCGGCGCCGCCACCACGACGCTCACGCCGCAGCTCCTCGGCCGGCTCCTCGACGAGACGCCGTCGCTGATCGGCGTCAAGGTGCCCGGCGGTGACGACGCGTGGTGGGACGAGCTGCGTACGCTCGCAGTGCTCGAGCGCTGCGCGGTGTTCGTCCCCGGTCACCGGCTCGCATCGGGCTTGGCCCGCGGTGCAGCCGGCAGTTACTCCAACATCGCGGGGCTCTCCCCGGCGGGCGCCGTGCGCTGGTATGACCTGATGACCGCCGACCCGGCCCTGGCCGGTGACCTCGAGCGCCGGATCGACGAATGGTTCACCCGGCACATCGTCCCACTCCAAGCCACGGGCGTCTCCGACCCGGCGCTCGACAAGCTGCTCGCGGCCGTCGGCGGCTGGGCCGACATCGGTCTGCGGGTTCGCTGGCCCTACCGGTCGGCGCCCGACTCGGCGGTGGCCGCAGCCCGTGACGACGCCCGCTCCCAGCTGCCCGAGCTCTTCCCGGCCCTCCCCGCCGACACCACCCCGATGGGAGCTTGATCATGCCCCTGCCCGGTTCCCCGCCATGGCGCGAGCAGCAGCTCGACTCCGTGCTGAGGTTCGCGCGCCGCTCGGCGCTGCCCGACGGTGGCTTCGGGCGGCTCGACGCCGCCGGCGACGTCCAGACGGGGCGCGGGCTCGAGCTGTGGATCAACGCCCGGATGACGTACGTCTTCGCGATCGCCTCGATGCGCGACGGCACCGTCGACCCGCTGGCCGAGCATGGCGTCCGAGCGCTGCGGGACCTCTTCGCAGATCCCGAGCACGGCGGCTGGTTCGCCGCGGTGACCTCCGATCACCGGCCGGCCGAGACCCGCAAGGGCTGCTACGAGCACGCCTTCGTCGTGCTGGCCGCTTCGGCCGCCCGGCTCGCCGGAGTCGCGGGAACTGCCGAGCTGCTCGACGAGGCGCTCGCCGTCCACGAGCGGTGGTTCTGGGACGAGGGGGCCGGGCGATGCCGAGAAGCGTGGGACGCGGGGTGGACGACGGCCGAGGCGTATCGCGGGGTCAACAGCAATATGCACACCGTCGAGGCCTACCTGACCGCCTCCGACGCCACCGGTGACCCGCGCTGGCGCCATCGGGCGCTGCGCATCTGCGAGCAGGTCGTCGCCGGGGCCCGGGCCAACGACTGGCGCCTGCCCGAGCACTTCGACGCCGAGTGGCGGATCCTTCTCGACTACAACGCCGGTGCTCCGGCCGACCCGTTCCGGCCCTACGGCGCGACGCCGGGCCACGGGCTCGAGTGGTCGCGCCTCCTGGTCGGGCTCGACGGTGCGCTCGCCGACCCGCCCGCATGGCTGGTCGAGGCCGCTGCGGCGCTCTACACCCGAGCAGTACGCGACGGTTCCCTGGGCGACACGATCGTCTACACCACGGACTGGGAGGGCGAGCCGGTGACTCGTGAGCGCTTCCACTGGGTGATGGCAGAGGCGGTCGCGGCCGCCGACGCCCTAGCGCGGCGTACCGACGGTGCTGTCGGCGCGGCTGACTCGGCCCGGTGGTGGCGAGCGATCGAGAACCACTTCGTCGACCACGGGCACGGAAGCTGGCACCATGAGCTCGACGACACCCTGCGGGTCTCCGGCCGCACGTGGCCGGACAAGCCGGACGCCTACCACGCCGTCAACGCGCTGCTGCTCCCCGACGCTCCGCTTGCCCCTACGCTCGCCCGGACCCTCGCGGGGTCGTCCGGATCGGCACCTCCCTGGCAGCGCGACTAGAGTCGTCGAGAAGCGAGACAGGAGAATCCGATGAGCGTCGAGCTGAACCACACGATCGTGCACGCCTCCGACCGGGAGGCGACGGCGACCCACCTGACCGAGATCCTCGGGCTTCCCGAGGCCCAGGTCTTCGGGCCGTTCCGGATCGTCGAGCTCTCCAACCAGGTCAGCCTGGACGTGGTGGAGGACCAGGGCTTCCGGCCGCAGCACTATGCGTTCAAGGTGACCGAGGCCGAGTTCGACGAGATCTTCGGCCGGATCACCGAGCGCGGCATCACCTACTGGGCCGACCCGTTCCACCGTCGGGAGGGCGAGATCAACCACAACGACGGCGGCCGCGGGGTCTACTGGGAGAGTCCCGACGGGCACAACCTGGAGATCATCACGGTGCCGTACGGCGGCGGCTGATCCCCCTCCGCCGAGATCAGGCCAGGTCGGCGGCGAGCTGCTTGCCGGCCTCGGTGAGCAGCGGGACGGCGCGCTCGATGAGCTCGTCGCTCATCCGGCCGGTGGGCCCGCTGATCGACATCGCCAGGCGTGGGGCGTAGTCGGGGACGGCGACGGCCACGCAGCGTACGCCTGCTTCCTGCTCGCCCTCGTCGATGGCGTAGCGGCGCTCGCGGACCTGCTCGAGCTGGCCCAGGTAGTCGTCGCGCGAGGTGATCGTGGTCGAGGTGTAGGGGACCATGTCGGTGCGCCGGAGGATGTCGCGGACCTGCTCGGGAGCCATGTCGGCGAGGATCGCCTTGCCGACGGCGGTGCAGTGCGGGGACACCCGGCGGCCGACCTCGGTGAACATGCGCATCGACTGGCGCGACTCGGTGTGGGCGACGTAGACGATCTGGTCGCCGTCGAGCATCGCCAGGTTGGCCGACTCGCCGACCTCGTCGACGAGCCGGGCGAGGTGGGGGCGGGCCCAGGTGCTGAGCATGCGCGAGGAGCTCTCGCCGAGCCGGATCAGCTTCGGGCCGAGGACGTACTGCCGGTTGGCCTCCTGGCGGAGGTAGCCCAGGTCGACGAGGGTGCGGACCAGCCGGTGGATGGTCGGCAGCGGCAGGCCGGAAGCCGCGGCGAGCTGGGAGAGACCCATGGTCCCGCCGGCGTCGGCCATCGTCTCCAGCAGCGCGAAGGCCCGCTCGATCGACTGCACGGCCCCGGTGCGTGTCTTCGGCGCCTTCTCGTTCTCGCTCACCTGAACTCCTTTGTTCTTCCGGACTGTTCTTCCGGATGACGGAAGTCTAGCGTCGTCTAGAGGAAACCCGGCTGGTTGCGTCCCTCGTCTGGCCGGATTAATATCCGCAATGCGGAAAGAAGAATCCATTCAAAGGAAAACTGTAGCCCCAGGAGGGTGGAGCTCGTGAACATTCAGATCACCGGTGGCGACGTCGAGCGCGGAGCCGAGATCCTCACCCCGGAGGCCCTCGAGTTCGTCGCGGAGCTGCAGCGACGGTTCGGGTCCCGGCGTGACGAGCTGCTGGCTGCCCGCAGGACCCGCCGTGAGGAGGTCGCGCGCACCGGCCGGCTCGACTTCCTGCCGGAGACGGCCGACGTACGCGCCGGGGACTGGACCGTCGCGCCCGTGCCCGAGGATCTGCTCGACCGCCGTGTCGAGATCACCGGCCCGACCGACCGGAAGATGACGATCAACGCCCTCAACTCCGGTGCGCGGGTCTGGCTGGCCGACATGGAGGACGCCAGCACCCCGCACTGGAGCAACGTGGTCGGCGGCCAGGTGAACCTGCGCGACGCCATTCGGCGAGACATCTCGGCGACCTCCCCGCAGGGCAAGCTCTACGAGCTCAAGAAGAACCAGCGGCTGGCCACGATCGTCATGCGCCCCCGCGGTTGGCACTTCGACGACCAGCACATCCTGGTCGACGGCACGCCGGTCGTCGGCGCGCTGGTCGACTTCGGGCTCTACTTCTTCCACAACGCCCGCGAGCTCGTGGAGCGCGGGAGCGGGCCGTACTTCTATCTCCCCAAGATGGAGAGCCACCTCGAGGCGCGGCTGTGGAACGACGTGTTCACCTTCTCCCAGGAGGCGCTCGGGATCCCGCACGGCACCGTGCGCGCGACCGTCCTCATCGAGACGATCCCGGCCGCGTTCGAGATGGACGAGATCCTCTACGAGTTGCGCGACCATGCCTCGGGGCTCAACGCCGGCCGGTGGGACTACCTGTTCAGCCTGATCAAGTACTTCCGCGACGCCGGGCCCTCCTTCGTGCTCCCCGACCGCGCGACGGTGGGGATGACCTCGCCGTTCATGCGTGCGTACGCCCAGCTGCTGGTCAAGACCTGCCACCGCCGCAACGCCCACGCCATCGGCGGCATGGCCGCGTTCATCCCGAGCCGTCGCGACCAGGAGGTCAACGCGATCGCCTTCGCCAAGGTCCGCGAGGACAAGGAGCGCGAGGCCGGGGACGGCTTCGACGGCTCCTGGGTCGCCCACCCCGACCTGGTCCCGATCTGTCGCGACATCTTCGACGGTGTCCTCGGCGACCGACCGAACCAGGTCGACAGGCAGCGCGACGATGTCGTGGTGCGCGCCGAGGACCTGCTCGACGTCGCGTCCGCGGGCGGCGCGATCACCCTCGCCGGTCTGCGTGACAACGTCGAGGTCTCGCTGGTCTACCTCGACGCCTGGCTCCGCGGCTCCGGCGCTGTCGCCATCCACAACCTGATGGAGGACGCCGCCACGGTCGAGATCTCCCGCTCGCAGATCTGGCAGTGGGTGCACAACTCCTCGAAGCTCGATGACGGGACCCAGATCACCGCGGAGCTCGTACGCCAGGTCCTCGACGAGGAGATGGCGAAGCTGCTCGCGGCGGCCGAAGGGATCGAGCACCGCCTGGAGCAGGCCCGCACCATCTTCGAGGAGGTCGCGCTCGCCGACGACTACGTCGACTTCCTGACCCTGCCCGCCTATGCGCAGGTGGTGGGTGCATGAGCCATCTCGAGGATCTGGTCGCTCGGCTCGACCGGGCGCTCGCCGGCGCCGACGCGGCGCTGGCCGCGAGCTATCCGGGGGATCGCGGCGTGCGCCAGCCGGTGCACACGGTCTACGTGCCGGGCGACCGCTACGACGAGAAGACGGTGGCGCAGTGGTCCGCCGAGGCCGGTCGGGTGCTGGCTGAGCACGCGGCGTCGATGGCCGACGTGGACGCGGAGGTCCATGACCGGGTGCGGGCCAAGCTGGCCGCCGAACCCATCGAGGACCTCCGGATCGACTTCGAGGACGGCTACGGGAACCGGCCCGACGCGGACGAGGACGCTGCGGTCGTGGCGGCCGCCGCGGCGCTCGCCGCCACCGTCCACGACGGCTCCGCGCCGCCGTTCCATGGCATCCGGATCAAGTCCTTCGAGGCCCCGACGCGACACCGCGGGCTGCGTACGCTGGACCTGTTCCTGGGCTCGCTGGTGCGCGAGGGCGGGCTGGGTGAGGGATTCGTGATCACCCTGCCGAAGGTGACCTCGGTCGAGCAGGTGACCGCCATGGTCACCGCGCTGGACGCGCTCGAGGCCGCCCATGGGATCGAGGCCGGGAGCCTGAGGTTCGAGATCCAGGTCGAGACGCCGCAGGCGATCCTCGGCTCCGACGGCACCGCGCTGATCGCGCGGATGATCGCCGCTGGGTCGGGACGGGTCACAGGTCTGCACTACGGGACCTACGACTACTCCGCCTCGCTCGGGGTCGCGGCGGCGTTCCAGAGCATGGAGCACCCGGTCGCCGATCATGCCAAGGACGTGATGCAGGTGGCGGCCGCCGGCACCGGCGTGTTCGTCTCGGACGGCTCGACCAACGTGCTTCCGGTCGGGGACCCCGATGCGGTGCGGGCGGCGTGGCGGCTCCACTCGCGTCTGGTGAGCCGGTCGCTGGCCCGTGGGATCTACCAGGGGTGGGACCTACATCCGGCCCAGCTGCCCAGCCGCTACCTCGCGACCTATGCGTTCTTCCGGGACGGGCTCGACGTCGCCTCGGCCCGGCTGCGGGCGTACGTCCATGGCGGCGACTCCAGCTATCTCGACGAGCCCGCCACCGCTGCCGCGCTCGCCGCGTTCGTGCTGCGCGGGGTGGAGTGCGGGGCGGTCGCGGTCGACGAGGTCCAGCGGCTCGCTGGGATCGACCTGGCCAAGCTGGCCGAGCTCGCGCGGCGGCGGATCGCCGCCTGAGCCTGACGATCGCGTGGCGGCGGGCTGGGTAGCCTGCCGCCATGCGCGTCGAAGCCGAGTTCACGACCGAACCGTTCCATGGCGAGGGTGAGCCGCCCGAGCACGCGACGGCGGCGCTCGAGGCCGCCCGCGAGGCCGGTCTGGAGTGCGACTTCGGGCCGCTCGGCACCTCGGTGCGCGGCGAGCGGGAGGCGGTGCTGGCGACCCTGGCCGCGGTGGTTGCCGCGGGTCTCGACCATGGTGCCGATCAGATCACCTTCCAGGTGCGCGTCGAAGGACACAGTGCGCCGCGGCGTACGGCCAACGGGTTGGAGGGGCTCCTCGCCGAGGTCGCGGAGGAGCTCGGTGGCGACCTGCGGACGCTGGATCGGCAGGGCAAGCAGCGCGCGGTGCGGCTGCTCGAGGAGCGCGGTGCCTTCGACTACCGCAAGAGCGCCGAGATCGTGGCCGGCGCGCTCGGGGTCACCCGGTTCACGGTCTACAACTACCTGAACCGCGAACGCGAGTAGCCCTCCAAGGCGTTTTCAACAAACTGTTGACTGTGATGAGCGACACATGCAATCGTTGTTGCTGTACGGAAATTAGTTTCCGCATAGCGAGAGAGAACGGTTCATGGATCTCCAGAGCTTCAACACCTCACCGGCGGACGTCGTACGCCCCGTGCTGCAGGCCTGCTGCGACGCTCCGAGCTGGGTCGCCACCGTCCTGGCCGGCCGTCCCTACGCCGACGAGGCCCACGTCGTCCGCGCTGCCGACCAGGCCGCCCGCCGGTTCACCGCGGCCGACATCGACCAGGCGCTGGCCGCTCACCCGCGGATCGGGGAGCGCGCCGAGGGCGAGCACGCCGAGGCCGCCTGGTCGCGGCGCGAGCAGGCCGCGGTCGGCACCGACCAGGCCACGGCGCGGGCACTCGCCGAGGGCAACCGGGCCTACGAGGAGCGCTTCGGCCGGGTCTTCCTGATCTGCGCCTCAGGTCTCTCGGCCGACCAGGTCCTGGCCTCGCTCCGCGACCGGCTCGGTCACGAGCGTGACGAGGAGGCGGGCGTGGTCGCCGACGAGCTGCGTCGCATCGCGCTGCTCCGCCTCGAGCGGGTCCTGGACGCCGAGGTCTCGGCATGAGCGGGCTGAGCACCAGCGCCATCACCACCCACGTGCTCGACACCGCGCTCGGCCGCCCGGCCGCCGGTGTCCCGGTCCGGCTCAGCCGGATCGATCCTCACGACACCAACCAGTCCGTCGTCCTCGCCGACGCCATCACCGACGACGACGGCCGGGTGGCCGACCTGGGACCCGATCAGGTCCCGGCCGGCACCTATCAGCTCCGGTTCGGCACCGCCGCCTACTACGCGGCGACCGGTCAGGAGTGCTTCTACCCGCAGGTCTCCGTCACCTTCGCGGTCACCGACCGGCGGCACCACCACGTGCCACTGCTGCTGAGCCCGTTCGCCTACTCCACCTACCGAGGGAGCTGACATGCCCATCCACCTTGGAACCAACCAGTACGGCAAGGCCGAGAACCGCGTCGTACGTATCTACCGCGACACTCCTCGTCACCAGATCCGGGACCTCAACGTCTCGACCTCGCTGCGCGGCCGCTTCGACGACGCCCACACCAGCGGCGACCAGAATGACGTGCTGCCGACCGACACCCAGAAGAACACCGTCTTCGCCTACGCGAAGAAGATCGGGGTGGCCTCGATCGAGGAGTTCGCGCTCGCCCTCGCCGACCGCTACCTCGAGGCCTGCCCGGCCGCCGAGGGTGCCCGGGTCGAGATCGACGAGTACGCCTGGGACCGGATCGAGGTCGACGGTGCCGGTCACGACCACTCCTTCGTCCGCTCGGGTGGCGGCGTACGGACGACCGTGGTGAACGTGGACGGGCGTGGGTCCGACCGGGTGGCGCACGTCGTCTCCGGCATCAAGGACCTGGTCGTGCTCAAGTCGACCGGGTCGGAGTTCCACGGCTTCCTCAAGGACGAATACACGACCCTGCAGGAGACCAACGACCGGATCCTGGCGACCTCGCTCGTCGCTCGCTGGCGCTATGACGGCACGGATGTCGACTGGGACAAGTCGTTCGACTCCATCCGTGCACTGCTGCTGCAGCGGTTCGCGGAGATCCACAGCCTCGCGCTGCAGCAGACCCTGAACGGGATGGGCACCTCGGTGCTCGAGCAGCACGGTGACGTCGCCGAGATCAAGTTCTCCGCTCCCAACAAGCACCACTTCCTCGCCGACCTCTCGCCCTTCGGCCTGGACAATCCCGGCGAGGTCTTCTTCGCCGCGGACCGGCCCTACGGCCTGATCGAGGCCTCGGTCGTACGCGACGAGGCCCCTGACGCCGGCAACGCCTGGCACGCCATCCCCGGATTCTGCTGAGGGCCGGGCCATGTTCGGTCGCAGGAGACAGGAAACCGCATCCGGCCCGACCCGACCTGAGGACGAGCGGCATCCACCCGGTCAGCTCCTCGCCTACGGCACGCAGCACATCCTGACGATGTACGGCGGCGTGATCGCGCCGCCGCTCATCGTCGGGGGTGCCGCGGGCCTCTCCGGCACGGACCTGGCGCTGCTGGTGACCGCGGGACTCTTCGTATCCGGCCTCGCGACGCTGCTGCAGACGCTCGGCCTCGGCCCCTTCGGCAGCCGGCTGCCGATCGTGCAGGGCATCTCGTTCGCCAGCGTGTCGACGATGGTCACCATCGCCAGCGAGGACGGGCTCCGCCCCGTCTTCGGCGCGATCATCGTCGCCGGGCTGATCGGGCTGGTCCTGTCCTCGTTCTTCGCCCAGTTGGTCCGGCTCTTCCCGGCCGTCGTCACCGGCACGATCATCACGGTCATCGGCCTCTCGCTGATGCCGGTGGCGTTCCGGTGGGCGATGGGCAACGACGCTTCGGCGCCGGACTACGGCTCGATGACCAACATCGCGTACGCCGGGCTGACGCTGCTCATCATCCTGGTGATCAGCCGGGTGTTCCAGGGTGCGATCTCACGGCTCTCGATCCTCATCGGGCTCGTCGCCGGGACCGTGATCGCGACGATCGCAGGGCAGGCCGACTTCTCCTCGGTGGGCAAGGCCGACCTGGTCGCGCTGCCGCCCCTGCTGCACTTCGGCAGCCCGACCTTCGAGGTCGGCGCGATCGTCTCGATGACGATCGTGGTTCTGGTGATCATGACCGAGACGACCGCCGACATCCTGGCGATCGGCGAGATCGTGGAGACCGACGTCGACGCTCGACGTGTCGCTCGTGGCCTCCGCGCCGATATGGCCGCGACGACGGTTGCGCCCTTCTTCGGAACGTTCCCGTGCAGCGCGTTCGCGCAGAACGTCGGACTGGTCGCCCTGACCGGCATCCGGAGCCGGTACGTCGTGGCCACCGGTGGCCTCGTCCTGTTGTTGCTCGGACTGCTGCCGGTGGTCGGCGCGGTCGTCGCCGCGATCCCTTATCCGGTGCTCGGTGGCGCCGGAATCGTGCTCTTCGGCTCGGTCGCGGCATCCGGGATCCGCACGCTGTCCCGGGTCGACTACGAGGACAACCTCAACATGGTCATCGTCTCCGTCGCGATCGCCGTCGGCATCCTGCCCATCGCGGCACCGACCTTCTGGGACGCCTTCCCGGAGTGGCTCGGCGTCATCATGCACAGCGGCATCAGCGCCACCGCCCTGGTCGCCGTCGTGCTCAACCTGCTGTTCAACGAGATCACCGTCGGCAACCGCTCCGGCGCCTCCGTCTTCGCCGCCTCGCAGGACAGTCGCGAGGGCTTCGGCGACCGGCTCGACGACGACATCGAGCGTTCCTGACAGCCGAGACGGCACTCCCGTCGGTCGAGTGGGCACGATGCTGCCCGCTCGACCGACGTACGTGACGTCGCGGCCGACGGGGGTGACGCCTCGTCGGAGTTCTGCCGAGTCGGCCCGTCCTTACCTGGAATCTCGCCGAGTCGGCTCGTTATGACGAGCCGACTCGGCCTGGTTTTGGGTCAGGATGCGCCGAGTCGAGCTTGTCCACGACTGCCGAGGCGTCACTTGCGACGGCCGAGGTGGCATCGGATTGACCACTCGGCCGACGTCCGTGCCGTCTCGGCCGACGTACGTGACGTCTCGGCCGGCGGGGGTGACGCCTCGTCGGAGTTCTGCCGAGTCGGCCCGTCCTTACCTGGAATCTCGCCGAGTCGGCTCGTTATGACGAGCCGACTCGGCCTGG
>NZ_JBHWLY010000085.1:0-24309 GCF_042730435.1 Nocardioides sp. NPDC059952
GCGTTATGACGCGCCGACTCGGCGGGATTCTTGGTTCAGAACCGGATCGCGTCGATGATCCTGACCCGCGCGGCGATCATCGCCGGGAGGATGCCCGCGATCGCGCCTACCGCGAGGGCGACGGCGAGACCGAGGAACGCCGCCGAGAGCGGGAAGGGCGGGACGTCGTCGATGCCCTCGAGGACGTACTTCTCCACCAGCGGGTTCTTGATCGCGGCGACGGCCAGGAGCACGCCGACCACGCCCGCGACGACGGTGGCCACGACGCTCTCCATCATCACCGAGAAGAACACCCGCCCCGTGGTTGCGCCGAAGCTGCGCCGGATCCCGATCTCACGGATCCGCTGCTGGATGGTCACCAGCGCGATGTTGAGCAGGCTCAGCGCACCGAGCAGCAGGATGATCCCGGCGATCCCGAGGATCACCCACTTGACCGGTCCGATCGGGTCCTCGCCACCCCAGGCCATGTAGTCGTCGCGCTGGGCGTCGACCTGGAGTCCCGGGAGCTCGGCACGCATCGCCATCCCGATCTCGTTGGCCAGCTCGTCGGCGCCCTCGACCGGCACCCACATCTCGTAGCTGGCGTCGGTGGGGCCTCCGGCCTGCCAGTGCTCCATCGAGTCGGCCAGCATGAACGCGCGCGGCGTGCCGTAGCCCCGCAGGCTCGTCACGCCGACGATCGTGGCGGTCACCGACATCCCCTGGCCGTTCAGCTCCACGGAGGTCGGCAGCGGCACACCCTGCAGGCCGAGTTTCTTGGCGAAGGTCTCGTCGATCACCAACGCCGGCGAGAGCCGCTCCGCGTCGGACTCGTCGAGCCAGCGGCCCTGCGGCACCACGACCCGGTGGATGGCGGCGTACGCGGGGTCGACGCCCATCAGCTCGACCCGCTTGCTGCGACTCGACGTGGTCGCCTTGATGTCGTAGGCGGAGATCCGCGCCGATGCGTACGTCACGTCGAACCGCTCCGCGACCGTCTGGAACGCGGGCCGGACCCGCTCGACGGAGAGCGGCATGCCGTTGGTGTCGTCGTAGGCCATCACCGAGATGTGTGCCGGCCGCCCGTCGACCTCGTAGGACTCGGTGAACATCTGCTTCGCGATCTGTCCGGCCGCGACGGTCGCGGTGATCGAGGCGACCGCGACCGCCACTCCGACCAGGGACAACAGCACCCGGAGCTTGTGGATGCGCAGCTCCTGCCACGCCTCGACGGTCGAGGCGGCCAGACCGGTGACGAGGCGGGCCAGGGCCGCTCTCACGCCACCGCCTCCTCGGTCAACGGGTGCAGCCGACCCTCGGCCAGCCGGAACCGCCGCCGGGCCAGGGCGGCGACGTTCTGGTCGTGGGTGATCGTGATCAGCGCCGCGCCGGAGTCGTACGTCGCCTGGTCGAGCAGCTTCATCACCATCGCGCCGGTCTCGACGTCGAGCGCGCCGGTCGGCTCGTCGGCGAGGACGACCGACGGGGTGCGCACGAGCGCCCGGGCGATGGCGATGCGCTGCTGCTCGCCGCCGGAGAGGAACTGCGGCATCGCGTCGAGCCGGTCGCCGAGGCCGACCTGGTCGAGCATCTCGGTCGCGCGCCTCCGTCGTTGCCAGAACTCCTTCCCCGAGGCGTAGAGCAGCGGTGCCATCACGTTCTCCAGCGCCGTACGCCCCGGCAGCAGGTTGAACTGCTGGAAGACGAACCCGACGTCCCGGCCGCGGATCCGGGCCGCCTGCCGGTTGCTGATCTCGGTGACGTTGCGACCTGCCCACTCGAGGGTGCCGCCGGTGGGCCGATCCAACAGGCCGAGCAGGTTCAGCAGCGTCGACTTGCCGGTGCCGGAGCGGCCGACGATGCCGACATGGTCGCCTCGGCGTACGGCCAGATCGACGCCGGTCAGGATGTGCAGGTCCTCGCCGTCAGGGAGCTCGACCGTGCGGGCCACGCCGGTGAGCCGCAGGAGCTCCTCCGCGCTCACATCTCCCCCACGGGCATCTCTTCGGACATCCCGTCGCCCGACTCCTTCGAGCCCGGGACGTAGCGCAGCACCGAGTCGCCGGCCTTCAGCCCGCTGGTGACCTCGACGAGCTTGCCGTCGGTGACGCCGAGCTTGACCGGCTGCTCGGTCGGGGTGCCGTCCTCGCCGACGACCCAGACGCTGCCGTCGCGTACCAGGCCGGCGACGGCGGTGACCGGGATGGTGACCACGTCGCCGTCGCTCTTGCCCGCGTCGATCGTCATGGTCATCGTCAGACCGTCGAAGACGGTCACCTTCTCCGGCACCAGGCAGCTGATCCGGGCGCCGGCGCCGGACTCGCCCTCGGTCCCGGACTCGCCCTCCATCATCTCGCCCTCGGGTGCGTCGTCGGTGATCGTCTCGGTCGCCGCGTCGCCGATGCTCAGGTCGGTGCAGGTGAACGGCTTCGGACCGCCCTCGATGGTCACCGTCGCGGTGTCGGGGTCGGTGGCCAGCCGGTAGCGGTCCAGCGGCGAGATCGCGCCGACCGCCCGGAAGGTCGTGGGACGGATCGAGACCACCACGCCGTCCTCGGCCACCTCGCCCATCATGTCGACGGCGTAGTTGCCGACGACGCCGGTGGCGGGCGCGACGACCGTGTACCAGCGGTAGACCGGCTTGGGGGCGGACGGCTCGACCGGTGCGTCGTCGCGATCGCCGTCGCCGGTGGCGTCATCGACCTTCCCGGGCTCTTCGGCGGGCTCCTCCTCGACGGGCTCGGCAGGCTCATCCTCGGCGCGTACCTGGAAGAGCTTGTCGCCCTTCTTCACCCGGGCACCCGTCTCCGCGAACCTGTGCGCCAGCACGCCGGTCATCGAGCTGGTGGCCGAGACCGGCTTGTCGATCACGATCGTGCCGTCGACGGTGAGGGAGTTGGAGATCGTGCCCTTCTCGGCGACGACCTCCTCCGCAGGGATCTGCCCGGTCGGCGTGAGCGGTGCCCCGTCGGCATCCTGCGTCGACCCGGCGAAGGCCAGCTTGAAGAGGCTGACCGCGATGACCAGACCGATCACTGCCCAGAACGACTTGAAAAGTACGCGGCGCACCGCCGTCTTCGACATGAGCGGACTGTAGCCCCGCCTTCTGGATCGCTGCGGCCGAATTTCCACCGGGTTTGTCAACACTCCATCCACGTACGTCTCGAACACGTGTTTGATCCCCTAGACTCCGGGGCCGACCGATCGATCGCCTCAGGCACGGGAGACCCCCACGATGCGTCCCGACAACGACACGACCCCGGCAGGCAAGGGTTCGGCAGGCAAGGGCTCGACCGGAAATGGTCGCGGCCTCATCCTCTTCGGCGCCGTCTCGGTCGCGCTGATCTCGACGGCCGCCGCGTACGTCGCCATGGTCGGCTTCGGGCGCGACGTGCTCGCCATGGGTGCGATCAACGCCTACGCCTTCGCCGGCGTCTTCGAGCTCTCGCTGGTCACCGTGGCACTGATGGCCCGCGAGGCGGCTCAGCAGGACCGGCCGGCTCAGACCCTGCTGACCCTGACCTGGCTGCTGTCCGCGGCATCGGGGTTCTTCGCCGGCTGGCACGAGATCCACCTCGGCCACGCCGCCACCGCCGCGGCATTCCGGTTCATCGTGCCGCTGCTGGCCGCCCTGATGTGGCACCTGGCCCTCGTCGGTGACCGCCACCTGGCGATGGAACGCTCCTGGTCCGACCTGCGGATGGGGGCTCGCATGCATGCCCTCCTCGCCACCCGGGTCGAGTGGCGCCGGGCACGCGACACGGCGGTGCGGAAGCGTACGGCCTCGTCCCGCCGGAAGCTGGAGCGCGCGCAGAAGCGCTACTGGCGCGCCGAGGCGGTCGCCCTGCGGTCGGTCGCGCCGGGCGCGATGCGCGACCAGATCACCCAGTGGGTCGACGCCTTCGCCGCAGTCGCCGAGGGCACCCGCCAGGCCGACCGGCTCCCGATCACGCTGCCAGATGTGCACGAGGCGCTCAGCGTGCCGGTCATCGGGCGGGTCTCTGCCGAGCAGATCACGGAGCAGATCACCGAGCCGCTTGAGCAACGCGACGAGCTGGACGGCGAGCCGGTGCCGAACGATCTCGCCGACATGCCTCGCGAGGTGCTGCCGCCGCGGGAGAGCCGGACGCGCGAGATGGCCTCCGCCCTCGCCACCCCCGACACTCGCCGCCGGGTCTCGAGCCGGGTGACCGAGGCCGCCCGCACCGCCGCCGACGCCGCCCCGGGTGCCGGGATGGCCCCGGAGTTCAGCAACGGCCGCACGGCCACCAAGCCGCCCGAGGTCGACGGCACGCTCCTCGACCGGATCCCGTTCCCCGAGAACATCCCCGATCCCGAGCCGGCGATGGACTACCCCGACGCGTTCCCCGACGAGATCGAGGACCTGCTCGCGAACCTGCCGGAGGACAACGCTCAGGCCGCCAGAGTCCTGGTCCGCGCCGGCGCCCGGGTGCCGGACGTGGCCGCCAAGCTGGGCGTCAGCCAGCGCACCGTCTACCGGTGGACCACCAACGCCCGCACCTGACCGCCGCCGATCGGGTCAGCCCTCGAGGTCGGCCTTGAGCTTGGCGAGCGTGGTCGCCATGCCCGTACGCAGCTCCTCGGTGAAGTTCTCCTGACCGCCGAAGGCGACCTTCGTCAGCGAGCGTGAGAGCGCGGAGATGCCGGTCGGGGTCTCCCGGCGGTGGGTGACAGCGGTGCCATCGGCCGTCTCCGCCAGCTGGTAGGACCACACGGTCGTGTTCTCGGTGATCCGGAACGCGAAGTCGGAGTGCGGGGCGAAGCGTACGACTTTGGCGTTCGTCGGCCAGTGTTTCCAGCCTTGGTGGTTGATGTTGAGGAAGCGCGTCCCCTCCTTGACCTGCCCGAACACGACGGTCTTCACCACCTGCGGGCTCCACGAGGACATCCGCGGAAGGTCCGTGATCGCCGCCCACACCTGGGCCGGCGTCGCGTTGATGGTGGTCGTTGCCTCGAGATCTGTGATCGTCGTCATGCCCGGAACCGTACCGTCAGTATGGCTCGATGGACAGTAGTCGCCCAGATGTCAACAGCGCGGCCGGAGCCGTTCCGTCAGGGGATGTGCCTTCGGCGTTCGATCGAATACGCGACGTCCCGTCCGGTCCCGCCGTCGCCGTAGTCGCTCCCGGTGCCGCCATACAGACGGTCGCCACTGCTGTCGCCGTAGAGCTTGTCGGCGCCACCGACCCCGTAGAGGTAATCGGCACCCGCACCGCCCTGGATCACGTTCGCGGCACTGCTGCCGGTCAGCCGGTCGGCGTAGGAACCTCCCGTGAGGTTCTCGATCGCGAACATCCTGTCCGAGCCGGCCCCGCCGGATGCCGACGTCATGGTCGAGGTGACCCGTCCCGTCGCGCTTGTGAAGCTCGCCCTGTCCGTGCCCGATCCGCCATCCACCGTGTCGTTGCCCGAGTCGCCGCGCAGGACGTCGGCACCACTGCCGCCGAGCAGCCTGTCGTTCCCGCCGGCTCCGACCAGGGTGTCGTTGCCACCGCCACCGGCGATCACGTTGGCAACACCGTTGCCGGTCAGCGTGTCCGCGTATCCGCTGCCGGTGACGCTCTCGACGCCCGCCAGCGTGTCAGTGCCAACGCCGGAGCCTGTGGCTCGGGTCATCGAAGCCGTGACACGGCCGGTCGCGTAGTCGTACGAGACGGTGTCGGTGCCGCTGCCTCCGTCGACCGTGTCGTTGTCTGCATTGCCACGGAGGCTGTCGTTGCCGGCGCCGCCGAGGACCCGGTCGTTGCCGGTGCTGCCGAAGAGCGTGTCGTTGCCATCGCCACCGGACACGGTGTCGCTGCCCGGGCCGCCATTGAGGATGTCGTTTCCGCCACCGCCGGTGAGCACGTTGCCAACACTCGTCCCGACGATGGTGTCGCCATAGTTCGATCCGGTCACGTTCTCGCAGTCGAAGGCTCGGTCGTCACCGCCGCCGCCGGTGACGTTGTATGCCGTGTGAGGATCTGCGGCGGTGAACCGGATCGCCGACCCTGCGCCGGCGTACGAGACGGTGTCGGTCCCGGTGTTGCAGGCCAGGTGCTCGTCATCAGGTCCGCTGACGACGGTGTCGTTCCCGGCGCCTCCGCTGACCACATTTGCGCCGGCACCACCCGAGACGATGTCGTCGCCGTCACCGCCGTCCAGGACGTTGTCTGTCGGGTCACCGGTGAGGTGATCGCGGTAGCGGCTGCCGGTCAGGTTCTCGATGCCGGCCAGTGTGTCGTTCCCACTGCCTCCGGTCGCCTTCGTCGTCGATGCCGTGACACCGGCCCCGGCCGCCGCGTACGTGGCCGTGTCCAGGCCCAGGCCGCCGTCGATGCGGTCATTGCCGAGGCCGCCGTCGATCACGTTGTCGCCGTCGTCGCCGCCGAGGACGTCGTCGAAACGGGTGCCGACCAGTGCCATCCCCGAGACCGACGGCATCGGGATGCGCTGGGACGCAGTGATGACGGCCGGGTCTCCGATGGCGTACGTCGCAGGCTCGGTCAGGGCGCTGAATGTCAGAGTCCCACCCTGGTAGCTTCCTCGCTCACCCGGCGCACAGTCCGGGGCCATGGTGTCGTCCACGACGAACATGTCATTTCCGCCGCCGCCCTGGATGTTGCACAAGCGACCGGGATGAATCACGTCGTCGACCGACGATCCCCGCACCGTCACTCCAGGGGCAACGGTGAACGTGTCCCCGCTGCTGAAGGTCCCGGCGGTGCCGTCGATGGTGACTGGCGTCGTGGCTCCGGACACGACCTGCGCCGTCGAATCCACGAACGTGTCGGCCGCCGGCCCACCGAACAGCCGGTCGTGTCCTGGGCCGCCCTCGAGGACCGCGGCCTCAGGTCCGGCATGGAGTCGGTCGTCCCTAGACGATCCGACAAGGTTTTCGATGTCGCTGACGCCCACATCCCCTACCCCTGCTGGGTAGTACGCCACGTCCGGGCCTGGCCGGGCGGCCAGAGATACCGCGCGGTCGACACGGCTGAAGTCCAGCGTGTCGGTGCCCGCGCCGCCCATGTACGAATCGTTGTTGGTGTCGACCTCCGGGTCCATGTCGCCGCCGTAGAGCACGTCGTCACCGGCTCCGCCGCTGAGATACTCGCGGCGGTGATCGCGCCCAGCCAAGTGGTCGTCCTGAGGGCTCCCGCTCAGTTGGTAGAGGGCGCAGGGCACGCTGTCCATCCCTGCGCCCGTGTCCTGACGCGTCGCCGAAACATCGATCTGGGCGCCACAGAGGCTGAGGTCGACATTCACACCGACCGGCACGTCGGAGTAGAGCAATCGTCCGGCAACGGTTCCCTTGGCGACGACGATGTCGTCGTCGCCCATCCCCGGGAAGTAGTAGTCCATGCCACCGTTGCTCCGGAACACGTCGTTGCCGTCGCCGCCGCGCATGTAGTCGGTGCCGCCCGCCCCGATGATCAGGTCGTCTCCGCCCTCGCCGTAGACCTGATCGATGTCTGCTCCCACGCCGCTGCCGCCGCCCAGTCCACAGATCACGTCGTGTCCGCCCAACGCGTGGATGACGTCCACACCTGACGTACCAACGATGACGTCGTCGCCGTCGGTCGGCGCTCCGCCTGCACCGATGTCGACGGTGACGGCCAGGCCACCGCAGGTCGCGGGCGCAGGCTCGTCCGCAGCGGCCGAGGAGATGAGCAGCGCGCTTCCGGTCAACAGGATGGGGACGATGGAGGCGTACGCGACGAGGCGAGGACGAGACACGAGAGCTGCCTTCGATGAGTCGAGATGGAGTGTTGCGCACCTCTGTGAGACCCACGAGACCAGATCGCGCCGGCACAACCTAGCCCATCCCAGCCCCCTGGGGTATGGCACGAACGGGTCAGGCGGAGCGCTCGGCCCACCAGGCCAGCAGCCGCTTGGCGGCGTCGTCCTCGGAGAGGACACCCTCGTCGAGGCGTAGGTCCATCAGGAACTTGTACGCAGCCCCGACCTCGCGACCGGCAGGAATGCCCAGCAGCGACATGATCTGGTTGCCGTCGAGCGCGGGGCGGAGGGCGGCGAGCTCCTCCTCCTCGGAGATCCGCTCGATGCGGGCCTCGAGGGCGTCGTAGGTGCGGGCGAGGCGGTCGGCCTTGCGGCGGTTGCGGGTGGTGCAGTCGGCGCGGGTGAGCACGTGGAGCCGCTGCAGCTGGTCGCCGGCGTCTCGCACGTAGCGACGGACCGCGGAGTCGGTCCACTCCCCGTCTCCGTAGCCGTGGAAGCGCAGGTGCAGCTCGACGAGCGAGGAGACCGCGTCGATCTCGTCGTTGGAGAAGCGCAGCGCCTTCATCCGCTTGCGGGTCATCTTGGCGCCGACGACATCGTGGTGGTGGAACGAGACGGTGCCGTCGTCGTGGAACTTCCGGGTGCGCGGCTTGCCGACGTCGTGCATCAGCGCCGCGAACCGCGAGACGAAGTCGGGCCCGCCACCGAGACGCGCCTCCTGCTCGATCGACTGCTCGAGCACGGTCAGGGTGTGCTCGTAGACGTCCTTGTGCCGGTTGTGCTCGTCGCGCTCCATCCGCAGCGCGGTCAGCTCGGGCAGCACCAGGTCGGCCAGCCCGGTCTCGACGAGCAGCGAGAGGCCTCGACGCGGGAAGGGCGCGCAGATCAGCTTCACCAGCTCGTCACGAACCCGCTCGGCGGAGATGATCGAGATCCGCTCGGCCATGTCGGTCATTGCCGCCACGACCTCCGGCGCGACGTCGAAGCCGAGCTGGGCGGCGAATCGCGCCGCGCGCATCATCCGCAGCGGGTCGTCGGAGAAGGAGTCCTCCGGGGTCCCGGGCGTACGCAGCACCCGGGTCGCCAGGTCGACCACACCGCCGTATAGGTCGACGACCTCACGGCCGGGGAGCCGCACCGCCATCGCGTTGACGGTGAAGTCGCGGCGTACGAGATCGTCGGCCAGCGAGGTCCCGTAGGCAACGGCAGGCTTGCGGGAGTCGGCCGCGTAGGCCTCGGAGCGGTAGGTGGTGACCTCGACCTGCCACGGGCCCTTGCGGGTGCCGATGGTGCCGAAGTCGCGACCCATGTCCCACAGCGCCTCGCCCCACGTACGCAGGATCTTCTCGGTCTCCTCGGGGCGGGCCGAGGTGGTGAAGTCGAGGTCGTTGTGCGGTCGGCCGAGCATCGCGTCGCGGACGGGGCCGCCGACCAGCGCCAACTCGTGACCGTCTGCAGCGAAGGCCTCTCCGAGGGAGTCTATGACCGGTGCGATACGGTCCAGTTCAGCAGTCACCGATCGCTGAACATCGGCGACGCTGATCGGGGGAAGCTGGCTGTCGGACACAACGCCGCAGTCTACGAGGACCGCACCCCCTGAAAGATATTCTCGAAGTCATGCCAGTCCGCCAGCATCAGGCGAGGCCGCCACGGCCACGTGGGCGAGTCACCGCCGCACTCGTCCTGGTGCTGCTGGCACCCCTGCTGCTGATGCTGTCCGCGACCACGCTGGCCGCTCCGGCACGGGCCGCGGAGGAGACCGCGGAGCCCGATCCGCTGGCGATGAGCATCGACGAGCTCGACACGGTCAGCCTCGACGGCCGCACCAAGGGCCGGATCACCCTGCGCGGCAAGGTCACCAACACCACCGAGGAGGAGTGGCACGGCGTCAAGGTCTACCCGTTCGTGGGCGACACGCCGATGACCACCTCCGAGGAGCTGGCCGAGGCCGCCGACATGCCCGCGGACGCCCTGGTCGGCGAGCGGGTCGTGGCCGAGGGGACGTACGCGGCGATCCCCGACCTCGCGCCCGGCGAGACCTACTCGTGGTCGCTCTCGGTGCCGCGCAGACTGCTGGGCGTCACCGAGCCCGGGGTCTACTGGTTCGGGGTCCACGCGCTCGGCTCCACCACGCCGAACACCGCCGACGGTCGGGCACGCACGTTCCTTCCGCTGGTCAAGGAGCCGAACAAGAAGGCCAAGGCCGAGAAGGTGTCGCTGGTGATGCCGCTACGGCGCAGCGTGGTCTACAACGGCGACGGCAGCGTGAACTACCTCCCGGGCTGGACCCGCGACCTGGGCGCCGGCGGACGGCTCTTCCGGATGCTCGAGACCGGCTCCGAGATGCCCGATCTCACCTGGGCCATCGACCCGGCGCTGATCGATGCCGTACGCAACCTCGCCGAGGGCAACCCCGCCCGCAACCTGGCGCCGACGGACGAGGGTGAGGAGGAGCCGGAGGAGAGCGGGAGCCAGAGTGCGTCACCCTCGGCCTCCGCGCTGCTGCCGAGCCCCTCGGCCAGCGCCGACGCCGACGCCGAGGAGCCGATCGACGAGGAGGCCGAGGCTGCGAAGCAGGCCGCGACGGTCTGGCTGGGTCGCCTCGAGGACGCGCTCGCCGGCCACAACCTGATCGCTCTCCCCTACGCCGACCCGGACCTGTCCGCGCTCGCCACGACCGACCCCGACCTGCTGGCCACGGCGCGCGAGCACACCGCCCAGGCGCTCGCCGAGCTCGGCATCAAGGCGACCTCGGCCGTCGCGCCGCCGACCGGCTACCTCGATCGCGCCGCGGTCAACCTGCTCGAGCCGGGTGCGGTCAGCCTGGTCAGCGACAAGATGTTCCGCGGCACCGCACCGGTCATCGCCGACCTCGACGGTCACCAGATGATCGTGACGTCCTCCGGCGCTGCCGCCGGCGGGCCCGGGCCCAACGATCCGATCGACGCGATCTCGGTGCGCCAGCGTCTCGTCGCCGAGGCGGCCCTGCTGCGCGGCTCCGGCAAGCCGCTCATCGCCGTGCTCCCCGACGGCTGGCACCCTCCGCAGAGCGCGACCTCGTTCGTCACCCCCTGGAACAAGGCCGCCTGGATCTCGTCCTCGACCCTGGACGAGGCCCTCACCGGTCACAAGGCGACGTCGATCACGGCCGACAAGCTCCGCTACCCCCGTCGCGAGATGAAGGCAGAGATCTCCTCCGACCGGATCGACACGGCCAACGAGCTCATCGGTGCCGGCGAGATGCTGCAGCGGATCCTGACCCACAACGACGAGGTCGCTTCCGACATCCTCAGCGAGGCTCTGACCTCGATCTCCTACTCCGCCCGCAAGAGCAACACCGACCCGGCCGCCGACGCGCTGAGCGAGGTCAGCTCCGAGCTCAGCTCGGTCACCGTGGCCGTACCGCCGAAGGTGATCCTCTCCAGCATGAAGGGCGGCGAGTTCCAGGTCACCCTGAGCAACGAGCTCGACGAGCCCGTCACGGTGCGGCTGGACGCGATCACCGACGAGTCGCTGCGGGTCGCGACCTCCGAGCCGGTCCAGCTCGACGCCAACTCCAAGGCCAGCTTCAACCTCGCCGCGAGCATGCTCGACACCGGCACCCACACCGCGCTGATCGTCGTCACCGACACCAAGGGCAACCCGCTGGGCGCCCACGCCTCCGTCCCGATCCGCCCCTCGCAGGTGAGCGGAGTGATCTGGTGGTTCGTCGGCACCGGCTGCGCGCTACTCTTCGCGGCGATCGCCGTGCGACTCACCCGGCGCATCATGAAGGCCAAGAAAGCACGTACGTCAGGAGGCGACGAGTGAGTGGAGAGCGCGAGCGCGGAACGAGCTCAGGCGCTCTCGACGAGCGAGGAGCCGAAGCGAGCGAAGCGATCGGCAGTGATGTGACAGCCCCCGAGCAGAAGTCCGGCGGAAGCTCGATCCTGGCCAACAGCGCGGTGATGGCCGCGGGGACGATGTTCTCCAGGGCCAGCGGGTTCATCCGCTCAGCACTCCTCGTCGCCGCCCTCGGCTCCGGGCTGCACGCCGACGTCTTCAACATCGCCAACACCGTGCCCAACATGCTCTACATCCTGTTGGCGGGCGGCGTCTTCAACGCGGTGCTCGTGCCGCAGCTGGTGAAGGCGCAGAAGAAGGACGCGGACGGCGGGGCTGCCTACACCGACCGGATCATCACGCTCGCCGGGCTCTTCCTCGGTCTCGTCACGATCGTCCTGGTGCTCGCGGCGCCGCTGTTGATGAACCTCTACCTCAGCGACAAGTGGTACGCCGCGGAGAACGCCGCCCAGCTCGAGTCGGCCATCGACTTCGCCCGCTGGTGCCTGCCGCAGGTCTTCTTCTACGGGATGTTCGTGCTGGTCGGGCAGGTGCTCAACTCCCGCGGCAGCTTCGGGCCGATGATGTGGGCCCCGATCGCCAACAACATCATCGCGATCACGACCCTGGTGACCTACCTGGTCGTCTTCGGGCCCTCCGACGTCGGTGGCTTCACCACCGGCCAGGAGGTTCTCCTGGGGCTCGGCTCGACCCTCGGCATCGTCCTCCAGTTCCTTTTGCTCCTGCCGGTGCTGCACAAGACCGGTGTGCGCTACCGACCCCGCTTCGACTTCCGCGGCGCCGGGCTCTCGCAGACCGCGAGGCTGGGCATGTGGACGGTGCTCTTCGTGGTCGTCAACCAGGTGGCGTACACGATCGTGGTCAACCTCGCCTCGGAAGGTTCGGGAACCGGCGGCACCGGCTACACGGTCTATTCCAACAGCTTCCTGGTCACCCAGGTGCCGCACTCGATCATCACCGTCTCCCTGGCGACGGCGATCCTGCCGGTCCTGTCGCGCTACGGCGCCGCCGGCGAGCTGCCCGAGCTGGGACGTACGCTGTCGCAGCAGCTGCGCAACGCGCTCGCCATCGTGATCCCGATCGCCTCACTGATCCCGGTGCTCTCCGAGGACATCGCCCACCTCCTGTTCGGCTACGGCGCCGGCGCCGACGCGTTCAAGGACTACGCCCCGACGCTGACGGTCTTCGCGGCCGGGCTGGTCTTCTTCACGATCCACTACCTGCTGCTGCGCGGCTTCTACTCGCTGGAGCAGAACCGCACGGTCTTCTTCATCCAGTGCGCGGTCGCCACCACCAACATCGTCGCCGCGCTGCTGCTGACCAGGGCCGTCTCCTCGGAATACACCGCGCCCGCACTCGCCGGCGCCTACACGCTGTCCTACCTGGTCGGCTCCGTCGTCTCGTACGTCGTGCTCAAGCGCACGCTCGGAGACCTGGACGGTCGCGGGCTGCTCGGGTTCCTCGCCCGCCTGGTCATGGTGACCGTCGTGGCCGCGGCCGCCGCATGGCTGCTCCGCACGGCGCTGGGCATGATCAACGACGAGCCGACGATGGTGCTGGCCTTGATCGGGGCCGCTATCGTCGGGGCGCTGCATCTCGGCATGCTGCTCCTCGGGGCGCAGGCTGCCCAGGTCAAGGAGCTGACCACGATGGTGCAACAGGTTGCCCGACGGCTGCGCCGTTGACCATCGGACAGCCTCATCACTGTCTGGCAAGGTCTGAAAGAATGGGTCCGATATGGAGTTCACGCAATCAGGCGACGTCCTCGCCGGCAGATACCAGCTGACGGATCTGCTGAGCGAGTCCCGCGAGGGACGCTTCTGGCGCGCCCAGGACGCGGTGCTCGGCCGCCCGGTTGCCGTGCACGTCCTCGATGCCCGCGACGAGCGCGCACCGCGCCTGATGGCCGCGGCCCGCAACTCCGCTGCCGTCGGCGACCCCCGGATGCTGCGCGTCCTCGACGCCGCCCAGACCGACCAGGTGGCGTACGTCGTCAACGAGTGGGGCGAGGGCTCGTCGCTGGAGAACGCGCTGGCCGCCGGTGGCCCGCTGCCGCCGCAGCAGGCCGCCTGGATCGCCTCCGAGGTCGCCGACCTGCTGGTCCTGGCCCACGACCAGGGCCACGCCCACGGCCGGCTCAACCCCGAGGCCGTGCTGCTCGACGACCTCGGCGCGGTGCGTGTCATCGGCTTCGGTGTCGACGCCGCGCTGCACGGGATCGACCCCGACACACGTGACTCCCAGCGACGCGACCGCGTCGACGCAGTCGGCGTCCTCTACGCCGCCCTGACCGGCAAGTGGGCGGGCGAGACGCTGTCCTCGATGCCTCCGGCGCCGCGCGACCACGGCCGCGTGCTCCGTCCCCGTCAGGTACGCGCCGGTGTGCCGCGTCCGCTCGACGACCTCTGCGACCGGGTGCTGGGCAGCGGCGCCGACATGCCGCCGCTGACCGCGGCCGAGCTGCACTCCGCGCTCGCCGGTTTCTCCGGTGAGCCGACCGCCCCGCTCAACCGGCCCTCGGCCATCGACGAGGAGACCCAGGCGATGGCCGCGCCGCCCCAGGCCGAGCCGGCCGAGGCACGGGCTGCGTCGAACGCCATCGGCGTGGCTCCCGACGCCGTGCGCCCCCAGCGCCAGCGTCCGTCCTCCCCGCCGCCGATGCAGGACCCGACCCCGTCGAAGCCGCTGTTCGCCGACGAGACCCCCGGCTACGTACCGCCGCAGCGCCCCCAGCAGGCGCCTCCGGCCGCTGCCCGGCGTCCGGTGGCCCCGGATGCCTCCTACAACGGCTGGCAGGGCCCGTGGACCGGCGCCAACGTACCGATCGCCGAGGAGCCGGACTACAACCAGAAGCCCGGCACCAACTGGCTCCGCGTCGCCATGGGCGTCGGCCTCGTCGTGCTGGTCCTCATCGCCGGGTCGATCGCCTGGAACATCATCAACGACGACCCCAACACGACCGCCGAGAACCCCGGCACCGGCAACAACGGCGGCGACAACACCGCTGCCGCCGAGCCGACCGTCATCAAGGGCATCACCGCCAAGGACCTCGACCCCCACGGCGACCCGCCCACCGAGACGCCCGACCTTGTCGACCTCGTGGTCGACGGCGACACGAAGGGTCTGGCGTGGCGTACGCAGCGATACAACGATCAGATCGGCGACCGCCCCCGTTCCCTCAAGCCCGGCATCGGCCTGGTCCTCAACCTCAAGGGCGAGTACGCCGTCGACTCCCTGAAGTTCAACATGATCGGCGAGCCCACCGACATCGAGGTCTACGTCGGCGACTCCCCGTGGAGCGACGACCCGACCGGCGCTCCCGCCGCCAAGGGCAGCGTCGGCACCGAGGACGAGATCACGGTCGATGGCGCCCCTGAGGGCAGCTACGTACTCGTGTGGATGACTGGTCTCCCCCAGGTCGACGGCGGCTACCGCGCCGAGGTCAAGGAAGTCCAGGTCCTCGGCACCCCCGTCTCCTGACGCGAGTCGGGGTCTCGGCGTTCAGGGCCCTGGAATGTACGTGGCCTACGATCTGTTGTGCAGTTCGCCAGCCACACCTGAGGAGCCATTGATGCCGACCCCGTCGTCCCCGACCGACCCCCGCAACGTGATCGTCGTGGGTTCCGGCCCGTCGGGCTACACCGCAGCTGTCTACAGCGCCCGCGCCGGACTGCAGCCGCTCGTCTTCGAGGGGTCGGTGACCGCCGGCGGTGCCCTGATGAACACCACCGACGTGGAGAACTTCCCCGGCTTCCGTGACGGCATCATGGGCCCGGAGCTGATGGACAACATGCGTGCCCAGGCGGAGCGCTTCGGCGCCGAGCTCGAGCCCGACGACGTCATCGAGATGGACCTCACCGGTCCGGTCAAGGTCATCAAGACCGCGACCGACACCCACTACGCGAAGGCCGTCATCCTCGCCACCGGCTCGGGCTACAAGAAGCTCGACCTGCCCCGCGAGGACGAGCTCTCCGGCAAGGGCGTCTCCTGGTGTGCCACCTGCGACGGCTTCTTCTTCCGTCAGAAGCCCATCGTGGTCGTCGGCGGCGGCGACTCCGCGCTGGAGGAGGCCCTCTTCCTGACCCGCTTCGGCTCCTCGGTCACCCTGCTCGTACGCCGCGACGAGCTGCGCGCCTCCAAGATCATGCAGGAGCGCGCCTTCGCCGACCCGAAGCTCGAGATCGCCTGGAACTCCGTGGTCGAGTCCATCAACGGCGAGCTCTCCGTGGAGAGCATCACCGTCAAGGACACCAAGACCGGCGAGCTCCGCGACCTGGAGTGCTCCGGCCTGTTCATCGCGATCGGCCACATCCCGAGGTCCGAGCTGCTCGTGGGCCAGGTCGACCTCGACGACGATGGCTACGTTCTGACCAAGGACGGCTCCACGGCCACCAACATCGAGGGCGTCTTCGCCGCAGGTGACCTGGTCGACCACGTCTACCGCCAGGCGATCACCGCCGCCGGCACCGGCTGCCAGGCCGCGCTCGACGCGGAGAAGTTCCTCGCCCACCAGGCCCACGCCGAGGCGGCTGCCGTCTCGGCCTGATCGCCGCGCCTACCCTGGTCATCTCGACAAGCTCGATGACCGGGGGCTGGGAATGCGCGACGCAGACCCAGCGTTCTGACCACAGACTTCCCAATACCCGTCCCTACCGAGAAGGAACCCATCGTGGCTGACAACATGACCGCCGTGACCGACGCCGAGTTCGACTCGACCGTCCTGAAGTCCGACAAGCCCGTACTGGTCGACTTCTGGGCCGAGTGGTGTGGCCCGTGCCGCCAGGTCTCCCCGATCCTCGAGGAGCTCGCCGGCGAGCACGGTGACAAGGTCACCTTCACCAAGATGAACGTCGACGAGAACCCGGTCACCCCCTCCACCTACCGCGTCACCGGCATCCCGACCATCAACGTCTACCAGGGCGGCGAGGTCGTGAAGTCCATCGTCGGCGCCAAGCCGAAGGCCGCGCTCCTCAAGGAGCTGCAGGAGTTCATCGGCTGACACCAGCTGTCACGATGGCGCGCCACTGTCACGGTGGCGCGCCATCGTCATTTCGCGGAACGGGTGGTCTCGACAGGCTCGACCACCGGGCTCGACCACGTTTCACATGAAACATTCACTCCGCGTCGCGATGCAGCTCAGATGAGGCGGGGGACGGATGGTTGCGGGGGCGTACGACCTCCCGCAGCCGCTCCCAGGCCGACTCGAAGTCGTCGATCCAGGTGACCGTCTGCTTCAGATCCATCCGCATCCGCGGGACCGTGGGGTGATCCCGGTACGTCTTGAAACCGACCCGGCCCAGAAAGTCGGCAGGGGCGGCGCAGCGCCGGCCGTGGATCCCGCTCAGCGGCCCGACGTCACCGAAGGCCTCGATCGCGCGGACCGATCCCCGCTGGACCAGGTCGCGCGCCATCCCCTGCACGAGCATCCGGCCGATCCCGCCACCGGCATGGCGCGGATCGATCCACACCGTGGTCATCAGGACCGCGTCGGCGGACACCGGGCCGGAGGGGAACGAGGCCACCCGTGGCACGAAGACCGGTGGCGCGTAGAGCACGAACCCCGCAGGCGTACCGTCCACGACGGCCACCCGCCCGCACGACCCCCATTCGCGGAGCACCTCGGAGATCCATGCCTCCTTGAGCCCGACCGTCTGCGCGGAGGCGACGCGTCGATGGCCGACGGGGTCGCGCTCCCAGAACAGACAGGCGCGACACGGCGCCGGGACCTCGGCGAAGAGGTCCAGCGTCAGCGGCAGGATACGGCGTGCCATGTCTCACCCTTGATACTCGGTTAAGGGTCTGTCACCAGCGTATGCGATCCTTCATGATGGTGACACCATGACTGATCTTCCCCAGCGCGCAACATCATCCCGACTCGATCCCTACGCCGACCGCTACGCCGCACGCACCGCAGGCATGACGGTCTCGGAGGTCCGAGCTCTCTTCGCAGTGGCTGCGCGCCCGGAGGTCGTCTCGCTGGCAGGCGGCATGCCCAACATCTCCAGCCTTCCGCTGGACGTGGTCGGCGACTCGATCAAGGATCTGATCCTGACCCAGGGCCCGACCGCGCTGCAGTACGGCGGCGGCCAGGGCGATCCCGTTCTGCGCGAGCAGATCTGCGAGGTCATGCGCCTGGAGGGCATCGAGGCCCACCCCGACGACGTCGTCGTCACCGTCGGCTCCCAGCAGGCCGTCGACCTGGTCACCCGCGTCTTCTGCGACCCCGGCGATGTCGTGATCTGTGAGGCTCCTTCGTACGTCGGGGCTCTGGGCGTCTTCAAGGGCTACCAGTGCGACATCGTGCACGCCGAGGTCGACGCCAGCGGCCTGATCCCGAGCGCGCTCGAGCAGGCGATCGTCTCCACCAAGGCCTCCGGCCGCAAGGTGAAGTTCCTCTACACGATCCCGAACTTCCAGAACCCGACCGGCGTCACCATGACGCCCGAGCGCCGCACCGAGATCCTCGAGATCTGCCGGCGCCACGACATCCTGGTCCTCGAGGACAACCCCTACGGGCTCCTCGGCTTCGACGACGAGCCCCGCCCGGCGATGCGCGCCCAGGACCCGGGTGTCATCTACCTCGGTTCGTTCTCCAAGACGTTCTCCCCGGGCCTGCGGGTCGGCTGGGCGCTGGCCCCCTCCGCGATCCGCGAGAAGCTGGTCCTCGCCCAGGAGTCCGCGACGCTCTGTCCGCCGCCGTTCAACCAGATGGCCGTCTCCGCCTACCTCGCCAACCACGACTGGCAGGGCCAGATCAAGCAGATGCGGGAGATGTACCGCGAGCGCCGTGACGCCATGCTCGACGCGCTCGAGGACTACATGCCCGCGGCGTGCACGTGGACCAAGCCCGACGGCGGCTTCTTCGTCTGGCTGACGCTCCCCTCCGGTATCGACAGCAAGGCGATGCTGCCTCGCGCGGTCACCTCGCGAGTCGCGTTCGTCCCCGGCACCGGCTTCTTCGCCGACGGCTTCGGCGCCTCCTCGATGCGGATCTCCTACTGCTATCCCACCCCGGAGCGGATCCGAGAAGGCGTACGCCGCCTGGCGGGTGTCATCGAGGCCGAGATGGAGCTCCTGGAGACGTTCGGTGCGACCGGGCCGATCCCCGGCCTCCCCATCCGCGGCGCTGAGCACCCCTCGACGAACACGCAGTAGGTCGGCCACCGGTGGTCGAGCCTGTCGAGACCACCTGTCACGCAAGGGTCATCTCGACAAGCTCGATGACCGATCCCCGAGCCTCATCTCGACAAGCTCGATGACCGGGAGACCTCGGTGGTCGAGCTTGTCGAGACCACCTGGCCTCGTTGAGAGGTCATCTCGACAAGCTCGATGACCGGGCAAATCTATTTGTCGACAAAGCGCTTTATCGCTTGATGCCTAAATGGACTCGTCTGGTGCGGCTGACATCAGCTCGACGATCCGGCGCAGGTCCTCCAGGGTGGCGAACTCGACGGTGATCTTTCCCTTGGAACGGCCCAGATCGACCTTGACCCGGGTGTCGAAGCGGTCCGAGAGCTTGTCGGAGATCTCCTTGAGCCCGGGAGCAGTCGGCTTGGCTCGCCGCACGCGCGGCGTGGCGAAGGCGTCACCGTCCGGGTCTCCCAGGGCGACGATCTCCTCGAGGCCGCGTACGGAGATGCCCTCCGCGACCACCTTCTGAGCCAGCTTGTCCTGCTGCGCCTCGCCGTCGACCGCAAGCAGCGCCCGGGCGTGACCGGCCGAGAGAACGCCGGCGGCGACCCGGCGCTGGACCGACGGGGACAGCTTCAGGAGCCGGATCGTGTTCGAGATCTGCGGCCGCGACCGACCGATCCGCTGCGCGAGCTCGTCGTGGGTGCACTCGAAGTCGCTGAGCAGCTGCTGGTAGGCCGCCGCCTCTTCGAGAGGGTTCAGCTGCGAGCGGTGCAGGTTCTCCAGAAGCGCGTCCCGAAGCATGTCGGTGTCGTCGGTCTCGCGGACGATCGCCGGGATGACATCGAGGCCGGCCTTCTGAGTGGCGCGCCACCGGCGCTCACCCATGACCAGTTCGTAGGAGTCGGTCGCCACCTTCCGGACGACGATGGGCTGGAGAAGGCCGATTTCCTCGATCGAATGGACCAGTTCGGCCATCGCCTCTTCGTCGAAGACCTGACGAGGCTGCACGTGGTTGGGGTGGATCTGCGTGACCGGCAGCTCGGCGAAATATGCGCCGTCGACGGGTGCCAGATTCGAATTCTCGATCTGGCGGCCTTCCGCCGAGTCGGTGGACCCGGGGTCCACGGATGAGCCAGAAGTCGCTCCAGCGGAAAGGTCCGAATGACGGACGTCCGGCTGGACAGAAGCGCTGTCCGCCGGCTCGTTCCCGCCAGCCGGAGGAGCGGTCGGGATCAGTGAGCCCAGACCTCGTCCGAGACCACGCTTCGGCGGCTGCTTACTCATTTCTTCATGTCCCCCATGTCAGATTCTTGCTGTTTCGCGGGTGGTCTCGACAAGCTCGACCACCGGATTTCTGGCCGCTTCGCGGGTGATCTCGACAGGCTCGACCACCGGAGTTCCGGCCGCTTCGCGGGTGGTCTCGACAGGCTCGACCACCGGTGCTCTGCCCGTCTCGCCAGTGATCTCGACAAGCTCGATCACCTCAGTGCTCGCTCTGTTTGGCGAGCTCCTTGGCGGCCTCGAGATAGCTCAGCGCACCGGGCGAGCCCGGGTCGTACGTCATCACCGTCTGCCCGAACGACGGCGCCTCGGACACACGCACGGCGCGGGGGATGAAGGTGCGCATGACCGTGTCGCCGAAGTGCTCGCGCACCTCCTCGGCGACCTGCGACGCGAGGCGGGTGCGGGCGTCGTACATCGTGATCAGCATCGAGGAGACCTTGAGCGTCGGGTTCAGCGCGGCGCGGACCATCTCGACGGTTTTGAGGAGCTGTCCCAGACCCTCCAGCGCGTAGTACTCGGCCTGGATCGGGATCATCACCTCGGTGCTCGCGACGAGCGCGTTGACCGTGAGCAGGCCCAGCGACGGCGGGCAGTCGATGAGGACGTAGTCCCAACGGTCTTCAGCGTCACCCACGCGGGGGGACCTGGCCAGCGCCTCTTTCAGGCGCTGCTCACGTCCGCGCTCCTCGACGAGCTCGACCTCGGCGCCGGCCAGGTCGATGGTCGCCGGCACCAGCTCGAGGCCCTCGAGCTTCGGGACCGGCACGACGACGTCCTCGAGGGTGGCCCCCTCGACCAGGACCTCGTACGTCCCCGGGGTGCCTTGGAAGTGGTCGACGTCGAACGCGGTGCAGGCGTTGCCCTGCGGGTCGAGGTCGATGACCAGAACCTTCTGACCGAGCTGCGCCAGGGCCGCAGCGATGTTGACCGTCGAGGTGGTCTTGCCGACGCCGCCCTTCTGGTTGGCGGAGACGATCACGCGCGTGCTCGCCGGGCGTGGCAGTGGCGGCCGATTGCTCGCCGCACCACGCGCCAGGAGCGTGTGCTCGGCGGCAGCGGCCAGCGGCGTCGCCTCCGTGTCGAAGTCGTTCTCGAAGGACGCGATGTCCCCCGCCGTACGGAGCCTGATCGACACCGGTTCGTCGGTTTCACGTGAAACGGCGTTCTGTGCGCTCTCGTCGTCGTACGGCATGTTTCCTCATCCTCATCGTTCGGTCATCGAGCTTGTCGAGATGACGTCTCACGCCCGAAAGCTCGTGGTCTCGACAAGCTCGACCACCTTCAACGGCGGCGCTTCTTCTTGCGGGACCCGCCCTTGGGCCCCTTCTGGCCGCCCTTCGGGACCGGCGGCCAATCTACCTGTGCGGGATCCGACCAAACCACCCGAACCGCGACAGTTGTTGTCTCCAAAACGCCTACACCGAGCTCTGAGACCGTCGGCGGTGCGCATCCCCACTTCTTCAGCGCCGCTTCGGCCTCGTCGATCTCCGCTTCGATGCTCGACCCCTTCATCGCGACGAGCGCGCCCGTCGGTACGACCAACGGCATCGACCAGTCGAGCAGCTTGCCCAGGCCGGCCACGGCTCGCGAGGTCACCACGTCGAACCCGAGCTCGCCGTGGAAGGCATCCGCCCTCCCCCGCAACACCGTCACGTTCTCGAGACCGAGATCCTCGGCGACCTCCTCGAGAAAGGTCGTACGCCGCAGCAGCGGCTCGATCAGCGTGATGTGCAGATCCGGGCGGGCGATCGCGAGGACCAAGCCCGGCAGTCCCGCACCAGACCCGATGTCAGCTACCGCGACCCCCTCGGGGATCACCTCCCCGAGCACGGCGCAGTTGAGGATGTGCCGATCCCACAGCCGCGGAACCTCCCGCGGTCCGATCAAACCGCGCACAACCCCCGCGTCGGCCAGCCAGGCGGCGTACCTCTCTGCGAGCTCCAGCCGATCAGCCGGAAAGAGCTTCTCCGCCCGAGGGTCCACCTCGCCCAGGCCACCCAAGTCCCCACGTTCCTCGCTCACACACGAACTGTTTCACGTGAAACGCACAACCAAGAACTCCCGATGGCCGAACCCCGTCGAGACCACCTCACCCACGTACGCACGAGTTCCCGGTGGTCGAGCCTGTCGAGACCACGACACCCACGTACGCACGCGGTCCCGTTGGTCGAGCCTGTCGAGACCACGACTCGCGCTCCCCTCACCGCGTCATCTCGACAAGCTCGATGACCCAGCTCCGGTGGTCGAGCTTGTCGAGACCACGGCACCCTCGTACGGATGAGGTCATCTCGACAAGCTCGATGACCCAGCTCCGGTGGTCGAGCCTGTCGAGACCACCACCCCAGACGAAGCAGAGGTCTCGACAAGCTCGACCTCGAGGAGCGCTCGACCCAGGACTGTCGGTGGTCGCACTCATGATGAGGACATGGCTTACACATACATGCTTCTCTGCGCCGACCGAACCCTCTACGTCGGCAGCACGACGGACCTCGAACGCCGCATGATCGAGCACCGGGTCGGCCTCGGTTCGGAGTACACCCGCCATCGCCTCCCGGTGCAGTTGGTCTGGTACGAGCAGTACGACCACGTCGATCATGCGTTCATGCGGGAGAAGCAGGTCCAGAACTGGAGTCGGGCCAAGCGCCTCGCTCTCATCAGAGGAGACCTCGGCGAGCTCCCGCGCCTCGCCAACACGTCGACGACCCCACACCCCTGACCCACACTCAGCAGCGAG
This sequence comes from Nocardioides sp. NPDC059952, assembly GCF_042730435.1. Classification (NCBI taxonomy): domain Bacteria; kingdom Bacillati; phylum Actinomycetota; class Actinomycetes; order Propionibacteriales; family Nocardioidaceae; genus Nocardioides; species Nocardioides sp. NPDC059952. Next base: position 22,715 of record NZ_JBHWLY010000085.1, read on the forward strand.
GGTCATCTCGACAAGCTCGATGACCGATGGTCGAGCCTCCCGAGACCACAGCACCTACGAGGTTCCGGTGGTCGAGCCAGTCGAGACCACCACCCCACTCCCCTCACCACGTCATCTCGACAAGCTCGATGACCGACCCCGATGGTCGAGCCTGTCGAGACCACCACACGTACGCACGCACGAGTCTCTGGTGCTCGGGGCTGTCGAGACCACAACTCCCGCTCCCCCCACCACGTCATCTCGACAAGCTCGATGACCGACCCCGATGGTCGAGCCTGTCGAGACCACCACATGCACGTACGCACGAGCCTCCGGTGGTCGAGCCTGGTGGTCGAGCCTGTCGAGACCACGACTCCCGCTCCCCCTCGCCACGTCATCTCGACAAGCTCGATGACCGACCACGGTGGTCGAGCTTGTCGAGACCACCGCCTCTACGTACGCACGAGGTCATCTCGACAGGCTCGATGACCGCCCCGTTTCACGTGAAACCGACCTCCCTGGAGACGCCTGGAAGAACGCTGGCCCAACGAATCCGCGGAAGGGTTCCCAAAGGCGCCGCGCGGGCGCTGGGTGCGCTAAAGTCCGCGGGCAGGCTCGCGAATCTGATGCAACCGCGCACGCTGCTCGAACGTCTTAGTCGTAGTAGGTCGCACCCCGGGTGCGACTCCAGCGGCCCGTGCGACCGGGCCCCCCATCCATGACCCACGGAGCTGATGTGAACGTCCGTAGAACCCCGGTGGCGATCTTCCTCACCACCATTCTCGCCCTGGGATTCTCCCTGGGCTCGATCGCGGCGCCGAGCAGCGCCCAGGCCAGCGCGCCGTCGGCCTCCGTCGGGCAGGTCGGGCTGCACACGGCATACAAGGCTCTCTACCAACAGGGCTCCACGGGCATCGGGGTCCGCAAGATCCAGGCTCGCCTCAAGGAGCGGCAGATCTTCAAGGGACGCGTCACTGGCACCTACGGCTCGAAGACCGCCGGCGCCGTCAAGGTCTTCCAGCGCAACCAGCACCTGACGGTCACCGGCAAGGTCAACCAGCGCACCCTCGACCGGCTCCGCTCGCTGACCAGCACCCCGACCGACGCGAAGCTCTACAACCTCGACCGCCGCTGCCTCACCGGCCGCGTCCTCTGTGTCGACAAGACCGACCGCCGGATGCGCTACGTACGCAGCGGCAAGATCATCCGAGCGATGGATGCCCGCTTCGGCTGCTCCGACACGAAGACCCGCGAGGGCGCTTTCAAGATCTTCAGGAAGAGCCGCAACCACGTCTCGTCGATCTACCACACGCCGATGCCGTACGCGATGTTCTTCAACGGCGGCCAGGCGGTGCACTACTCCTCGGACTTCGCCGCCCGCGGCTACAACGGCTGCTCCCACGGCTGCGCGAACGTACGCAACAAGTCGTCGATCGCCTGGGTCTTCGACCAGGTCCGCATCGGTGACCGGGTCGTCGTCTACTGGTCCTAGCCGCGCCGGTGGTCGAGCTTGTCGAGACCACCGGCCCTCAACAAGGTGGTGGTCTCGACAGGCTCGACCACCGGGCAACCCGTTCCACGTGAAACACCCACACAAAGAGATCGCCCCTCGTGCC
>NZ_JBHWLY010000086.1:0-24232 GCF_042730435.1 Nocardioides sp. NPDC059952
CGCCTCGCTCGCTTCGCTTCGCTTCGCTCCAAGGCGTCAAGATGCGCCGACTCGGCAGTCCTGCGGGGTCGGCCTTAAGGTGAGCGCATGGCTGTACCCACTTTCGTCGACCGCGTCACCCTCCACGTCGAGGCCGGTCGCGGCGGACACGGGGTGGCGTCGGTGCACCGCGAGAAGTTCAAGCCGCTCGGCGGCCCCGACGGCGGCAACGGCGGTCCGGGCGGATCGATCATCCTGCGCGTCGACCCCGACGTGACCACGCTGATCGACTACCACCACAGCCCCAAGCGCAAGGCCCCCAACGGCGGCCAGGGCGCCGGTGACCACAAGAACGGCGCCCACGGCGAGGACATGGTGCTCTCCGTCCCCGACGGCACCGTGGTGACCGACATGAACGGCAACGTGCTGGCCGATCTGGTCGGCCCGGGCTCCGAGCTGGTGATCGCCGAAGGTGGCCGTGGCGGCCTCGGCAACGCGGCGCTGGCCTCCTCCAAGCGCAAGGCCCCCGGCTTCGCGCTCCTCGGCGAGCCGGGCGAGGCGCGAGAGATCGGGCTCGAGCTCAAGGTCGTGGCCGACATCGGGCTGGTTGGGTTCCCGAGCGCCGGCAAGTCGTCCCTGATCGCGGCCATCTCGCGAGCCAGGCCGAAGATCGCCGACTACCCGTTCACGACCCTGGTGCCCAACCTCGGCGTCGTGAAGGGCGGCGAGATCACCTTCACCGTCGCTGACGTACCGGGCCTGATCGAGGGTGCGGCCGACGGCCGCGGGCTCGGCCACGAGTTCCTGCGCCACATCGAGCGCTGTGCCGCGCTCGTCCACGTCATCGACACCGCGAGCATCGAGCCGGGCCGCAACCCGATCGACGACCTCGACGTCATCGAGAACGAGCTCTCCCGCCACGGCGGTCTCGAGGACCGGCCCCGGCTGGTCGCGCTCAACAAGGTCGACGTCCCGGACGGGCGGGACATCGCCGAGATGACCATCGGCGAGTTCGAGAAGCGCGGGATGAAGGTCTTCGAGATCTCCGCGGCCTCCGGCGAGGGCACCCAGCAGCTGATCTACGCGATGGCCGAGCTGGTCGCCGCCTCCCGCAAGGACGTTCCGGTGGCGCCGCCGACCAGGATCGTGCTGCGCCCCGAGGGTGCCGAGGGCAAGGGCGGCTTCACGGTCAAGGTCTCGAAGAACGGCGAATACCTCGTCCGCGGCCCGCAGCCCGAGCGTTGGGTGCGCCAGACCGACTTCGAGAACGAGGAGGCCGTCGGCTACCTCGCCGATCGTCTCAACCGGCTCGGCGTCGAGCTGCGCCTGGTCGAGCTCGGGGCCCAGGAGGGCGACACCGTCATCATCGGCGACCCGGCCAACGCGGTCGTCTTCGACTTCCGTCCCTCGATCGAGACCGGTGCCGAGATGCTCGGTCGCCGTGGCGAGGACCAGCGCTTCTACGAGGAGCGCCCCGCTGCCTCCCGCCGGCGGGAGATCGACGCCGGGATGGAGACCAAGGAAGAGTACGAAGCCCGCGCCGACGTCGCCCGACGGCTGCGTGACGGGGCCGGCCCGGTGGCGTACGAGATCGGCGGAGACGACGACCCGGACGCCGACTGGGCCGAGAGCGACCCGTCGGCGGACTCGGCACAGCGCTCGGCGGAGTAGCGCCGCTCGACCAGCGGAAACGTGCGGTTCGACCGGCATCGGCGCCGGTAGGATCCGGCGAAGCGGAGAGCACAGGCTGACGTACGAGGGGGATCGGTGCAGCGCGAGGTCGTGACCGGGGCACGCCGGGTGGTGGTCAAGGTCGGGTCGTCGTCGCTGACGACGGCCGCGGGAGGCATCGACCCCGACCGGGTCAGCGCACTGGTCGACGTGCTCGCCAAGACCCGGGCCGCCGGGGCCGAGGTCGTGCTGGTCTCTTCGGGGGCGATCGCGGCCGGGCTGTCCCCGCTGGGGCTGGCGAAGCGTCCGCGGGCGCTGGCCAAGCAGCAGGCGGCGGCGAGCGTGGGTCAGGGTCTGCTGGTCCACCGCTACACCGACGAGCTCGCCAGGCACGGCATCATCGCAGGTCAGGTGCTGCTCACGGTCGACGATCTGAACCGGCGGGCGCACTACCGCAACGCCGACGCGACGCTGTCGAAGCTGCTCGACCTGGGTGTGCTCCCGATCGTCAACGAGAACGACACGGTGGCCACCTCCGAGATCCGGTTCGGCGACAACGACCGGCTCGCGGCGCTGGTGGCCCATCTGGTCAAGGCCGACCTGCTGGTGCTGCTCAGCGACGTCGACGCGCTCTATGACGCGCCGCCCTCACACCCTGGTTCGCAGCGGATCGGCGAGGTCGCCTCGCTCGAGGACCTCGCCGGGGTGACCATCGGCAAGGCGGGTGCCGCGGGCGTCGGCACCGGGGGCATGGTGACCAAGCTGGAGGCCGCCCGGATCGCGGTCGAGGACGGCGTACCGGTCGTGCTCACCTCGGCCGCTCAGGCCGGAGCGGCTCTCGCGGGCGAGGCGGTCGGCACCCTGTTCCATGCCGTCGGCAAGCGGCGCCCTGCGCGCCTGCTGTGGCTCCAGCACGCCACCGAGCCGGTCGGCTCGATCACCGTCGACGCCGGCGCGGTCGCCGCGATCAGCAAGCGGGGTGCCTCGCTGCTGGCGGCGGGCGTCACCGGTTCCTCCGGGGCGTTCCATGCAGGTGACCCGGTCGACGTCGTCGACCCGTCGGGTGTGGCTGTCGCACGCGGCCTGGTGAACTACGACGCCGACGAGATCCCCCGGCTGGCCGGCCGTTCCTCCGGCTATCTCGAGGCCAACCTGGGCGCTGCGTACGCTCGGGAGGTCATCCACCGCGACGACCTGGTAGTGCTGTGAGTCGTGCTCGGTGGGTGCCGCTGGCGCTGGCGTGGGGAGTGCTGGTCCTCTGCGGCTTGCCCGCGCTGGCGATCACGTTCTCCCGGGCACTGGCGAGCACGGACCTGCGGGCGGTGCGCCTGGCCGCGTTCGCGCCCTTCGGCGTCGGGTTGTACGCCCTGTGCCTGGTCGCGGTCCTGGTGCTGGTCTGGCTGGCCACCGGTCCCGGGCGGATCCGGTTCGCGGTCCTCGCCGGTGTCGTCGCGCTGCTGCTGGCGGTGCACGTGGCCTGGCAGGCGCCGCTCTACGCGGGATCTCGCGCGACCAGCGCCGGTGAGCCGTTGACGGTGATGACCACCAATCTGTTCGAGGGCAAGGGCGAGACCGACGCGGTGGTCGAGGCGGTGCGCGCGCACAAGGTCAACGTGCTCGCCGTCCAGGAGATCACCCCGGAGGCGTTCGCGGAGCTGTCGAGGACGCTGCGCGACCAGCTGCCCTACCGGATCGGCGAGGCCGCCCCCGGCACCACCGGCACGATGATCTTCGCCGACCAGCCGATCACCAAGTCGCGCCGTCTCGACACGTCCATGGGCTCGTGGGTCGCCGATGTCGGCGAGCGGCGGGTCATCGTCGCCCACCCGGCCCCGCCCACGCTCGCGTCGTGGCCGGCCGAGCAGGAGCTGATGATCGAGGAGGCGGCCGCCGAGAAGCCCGACCTCGTCCTGGGCGACCTGAACGCCTCGCTCGACCACCACACGGTCAGGCGGCTGCTCGACGACGCCGACGTGCAGGACGCGGCCCGGGCCAGCAACGCCGGATGGCAGCCCACCTGGCCGACCGAGGGGTTCGCCGGCGTACCTCTCCCGCCGTCGACCGCGATCGACCATGTGCTGATCGGGGACGCGCTGGTCGCGCTCGCGACCGAGACGGTCGAGGTGCCGGGGTCCGACCACATGGCGCTGGTCGCCTACCTCGGTGCTCCTGAGGAGTGACGCTCCGCCCGGCTAGCCGGTCTTGAGCACCCCGAACCACTGCTCGGCGCCGTAGGCATCGAACCGTTCGACCTCGACGAACCCGAGCTTCTGGGCCAGGCGCAGGGAGCGTTCGTTGGCCACCTGGGTGGTGAGGACGACCGGCTCGCCCGGGAGGGTCCTCTCGATCCAGCCGAGCGCGGCCCGGGTCGCTTCGGTCGCGATGCCTTTGCCCCAGGTGGTCGGGAGAAGCTCGTAGCCGAGCTCGACCTCGTCGCCCTCCTCGCGTACGTGGTGGGCCCAGGCTCTGTCGCGACGTTGGATCGTGATCCTGCCGATGAACTCGCCGGCGTGCTCGACCGCGAAGATTCCGGGCCTGGTGTTCGGGTCCTCGGGGATCAGCTGTTCCAGCTCCTCTCGGGTGTGCTGCGGGCCGCCGAGGTAGGCCTGCACTTGCTCGTCCGAGAGGAGCTTGGCCAGCCCTGGTCTGTCCTTCGTCCTGGTCTCTCGGAGGATCAGGCGGTCGGTGACGATCGGGTCTGGGGGCCAAGGTACGTCGCCGAGGGGCTTCATGGCCTTGGACCGTAGCTGAGGTTGCGGGGTGGGCAGTTGCTTTTGGGTGTACGCGGGTTCGGCTGTTGTTTCGTTGTTGGTGTGGGCCGCCGACCCGTTCTCGAGGGTCTTCTCGATCTGGCCCGGCGTCAAGGACGCCCTTCGGGCGCCGGCTTCGCCGGCCGCTTCGCGGTCCTGGACTCCGGACCAGATCGAGAAAAGATTGGCTGGCTATCGGGGCGGCGGCCCGGGTGTGGCGCAGCGCATTCATTGCTGGGACAGATGGTGTTGATGGGGGTGGAGTGGTGGCCCTTCGGGCCACTTACCATCCACAGAAGCGATGCCGTTCGCTCACCGCGAAAATAGGCTTTGACCTGCACCTATGGGTGGTTAGGTATCCGTTCGAGGCGTAGAATCAGACCCATCACGACACACCTCTGAAGGGAGGGAAGCGATGAGTCTCGAGCACGGCGTCAACCACTGGGGCACCAACCCCAGTGACCCGATCGACACCGAACTGGCCGCCATCGAATCCTCCCTCGACAAGCTGCTCGCGAGCGACCCGGCCTACTGGCGCACCGGCCAGAAGAAAGACCGCCTGGCCCAGCTGGAGAAGATCCACGCCAAACAAGCCGCCTTGAAACTGCGGGTCCTCGCGGCGGCCGGCGACATCGCCGAAGAGACCGGCGCGAAGGACGCGTCGGGATGGCTGCGGACCGAGCTGTTGGTCGACAAGGGAGTGGCTCGCTCCCAGATCAAACTCGCCGCCAGCGTGTCCAAGTACGACCTCGTCGCTGCTGGTCTGGCCGAGGGTGTGGTGTCCCAGGACAAGGCGAGGGTGATCACGAAGGCGCTCGATGCCGTCGAGGCTGACCCGGCCGCCAGCAGCGAAGACTTGACCCTGGCCGAGAAGATGCTGGTCGACTATGCCGCCTGGACGACCGCGAACGAGCTCAAGATCGCCGGACGCCGCATCCTCGCCGAGATCGACCCCGCCCGGTTCGAAGAAGCCGAAGCCAAAGCCCTGCAGCGGGAAGAAGAGCACGCCGCCCGGCGCACCTTCTACTCCGCCCGCGACAACGGCGACGGCACCATCGACCTCCACGCGAGAGTCTCCCGCGCCGTCGGGATGAGGCTGCGCACGATCTTGGACTCGCTGGCTCAGCCGAGGAAGCTGTCGGCGGAGAACCGGGGCCGCAAGGCCCCCTATGACCGGCTGCTGGGCCAGGCGTTCGCCCGCGTGATCGAGACTTACGACGTGGACCTCCTCCCCAGGCACGGTGGTCACGCCACCACGGTCTTCATCACCATGAGCGTGGACGACCTCCGCAACGACCTCCGCACGGCGGCCCTCGGCTTCGACGGCGAGAAGATCACCGCCGCCGAGGCCCGAAGGATGGCCTGCAACGCCGACCTAGTCCCCGCGGTGCTGGGCACCAACTCCGAAGTGCTGGACCTGGGTCGTACCGCCCGCCTGGCCCACCCGATCCAACACCGGGCACTCCGGCTCCGAGATCAGGGCTGCCAAGCCGAGGACTGTGATGCGCCCGCCGCCTGGACCGAGGCCCACCACCTCAAACCCTGGTCCGAAGGCGGCAAGACAGACCTGGCGAACATGGTGTTGCTGTGCCCCAGCGACCATCGTCGGATCCACGACGCCAATTGCCTCTATGAGCGGCTCCCGGACGGGCAGATCCGGTTCGCTCGACGTGCTCGAACCGGCTGACCCGCGACGACGTCGTGGCCGCAGCCGTAGCCCGACCGCGCCCGAGCCCGAGCCGGCGCCCGCGCCGGCCGCCAGGCTCGTCGCGTCGATAGGGCCGGATTCGGACTGATCTGGACGGGCCCATCCGATCCGTCGGCACTGTCGCCCCCTGCGCCGCTTCATGCCTGTCCGCAACACTCGTCGATGCGGCCGTCTTGATCCTTGTCCCCGCTGTTGCTGCTCAGCTTCGAGGACGTCGCGGCCAGGCGAATCAGTGCCTGCGTGCGGGCGCAGGCGTGTTCGACCTTGTGTGCCTGTCCATGGGATCTCGCCTGAGACGGAGATGGTGAGCATCCAGGGAGGAAGCACCACCAGCCACGATGGCTTGCCGTCGACTTGCGTAGGCACCGAGGAGTACCCGCTCGACCAGGAGTCCCCGACCCCAGATCCCAGGCCCGTACGCAACCAAGGACTCCGCGCCAGACCCTGCCGCCGACCCGATAGCCAGCCAAAATTCTCGGGGTCGGCCGGTGTCAAGGATCGCCGCAGGCGACCGGCGAAAGCCGGCGGCCGCAGGCCGTCCTTTACTCCGGGCGAGACCGAGAACACCCTACGTAACGGGTCGGCGGCCATCAGCCCCAAGAGGCAACGACCAGCACGCGACGCCCATGACCGCCCCCCACCCACCTGCTTGACTGCGACCCATGACAACGCCGATCAGCATGCTCTGGGAGTCGGCCGAGCCGGACGCCGCGCTGACCGAGCGGTTCGGCTTCGAGACCGCGGCTGACGCGATCGACTGGCTGAAGGGCGTACTCGGCGAAGACTGGGGGCTGGAGGTGGAGGGGTGCGAGCGGTTGGTGATCAGCGACGCCAACTGTCTGGCTTGGATCGTCGTCGACGGCTGCCGGATGGTCGCCAAGTGGTCGATGCGGCCGCGCGTGTTCGCGCGCTTGGCGGAGATCGCTCGGCTCACGGTGTGGCTGGGGGAGCGGGGGATACCTGTCTCGGTGCCGCTTGCGGCTAGGGACGGCAGGGTCCAGGTGGAGGTCGACGGGTTCTCGCTGGGGCTCCAGCGGGTGATCGAGGGCGAGCTGCTGGACATCACCGACCCGGTGCAGGTCCGGGCCGCGGGGGAGATGCTCGCGCGGATGCATGTCGTGATGTCCGACTACCCGGGCACGATCCCCACCGAGGAGCCGCCGGTGCCGGGTGCTCAGCTGGTCGGCAACGACTTCAGGTCGGCCAACATCCTCTGGGCGGACGGGAGGATCGTGGCGGTCCTTGATCTGGAGGAGAGCGCGTACCGGCGCCGGGTGGACGACCTCGCCCAAGCATCCATCCTCCTCGGGACGCGCTATCACGACTGGGCGCCGACGCCGGCCGAGGTGCGTGGGGCGTTCGTCGCGGCGTACGTCTCGGTTCTTCCGCTCGAGAAAGGCGGCGCCGGCGCGCTCGATGACAGCGTCGAGGCGCACCTGACGCGCATCCCGTGGCCGGGGTGATTCGTCAGTCGCCGACGGCGTCGATGCCGCGCTGGACGATGAGGGGGTCGGGGGTGCCGACTATGTCGGTGTCCTTCTCGTCGTAGTCGTGGTGGGCGAGGAAGTAGCGCATCGCGTTGAGGCGGGCGCGCTTCTTGTCGTTGGAGCGGATCGTGGTCCACGGCGCCCAGTCGGTGTCGGTGCGGCGGAACATCTCCTCCTTCGCGGCGGTGTAGGAGTCCCACTTGTCCAGCGACTGGACGTCGATCGGGGAGAGCTTCCACTGCCGCACCGGGTCGATCTGGCGGATGATGAAGCGGGTCCGCTGCTCCGAGCGGCCGACCGAGAACCAGAACTTCGTGAGGGTGATGCCGGAGTCGACGAGCATCTGCTCGAAGAGCGGCACCTGGTGCATGAACTGCTCGTACTGGTCGTCGGAGGCGAAGCCCATGACCCGCTCGACGCCGGCGCGGTTGTACCAGGACCGGTCGAAGAGGACCATCTCGCCGGCGGTGGGCAGGTGCTGGACGTACCGCTGGAAGAACCACTGCTGCGACTCCCGGTCCGACGGCTTGGAGAGCGCGACCGTGCGGGCGTAGCGGGGGTTGAGGTGCTCCATGAACCGCTTGATCGTGCCGCCCTTCCCGGCTGCGTCCCGGCCTTCGAAGAGCAGCACGTGCTTGCCGCCGACGCGGTCGTTCCAGCGCTGGAACTTCAGCAGCTCGACCTGGAGGAGGTACTTCTGCTCGTCGTAGGCCTCGCGCTCGATCCGCTCCGGGTAGGGGTAGTTCTCGCGCCAGGTGTCGACGGCCTTGCCGGCCGGGTCCAGGAGCACCGGATCGTCATCGTGATCCTCGCCGATGGTGTGACCCTCGGTGATCAGGTTGTCGATGTATTCGCGGAATCCCTGTGACATGCGCCTGACCCTAGGTAGGCGAGGTGAACGGGCGGCGACGTTTCAGCAAGCGCGGCCATCGGGCCGTAACCTTGGTAGACGATGAACCCCCGGACCGTCTACCTGGACCACGCCGCCACCACGCCCATGGCCTCGGCGGCGATCGAGGCTATGACCGCGGAGCTGGCGCTGGTCGGCAACGCGAGCTCGCTGCACGCATCGGGTCGCCGTGCCCGCCGGGTGCTGGAGGAGTCCCGAGAACGGATCGCGGCCGCGCTCGGGTCCCGCCCGGGTGAGGTCGTCTTCACCTCCGGTGGCACCGAGGCCGACAATCTCGCGCTCAAGGGCGCCTACTGGGCCCGCCGCGGCCAGGACCCGGGGCGCACCCGGATCCTGGCGTCCACCGTCGAGCACCACGCCGTGCTCGACCCACTGCACTGGCTGGAGTCGACCGAGGGCGCCCACGTCGAGCTGGTCCCGTGCGACGCGACCGGCCGCATCGACCTCGCCGCGATGAAGGAGGCCATCGAGCGCGACCCCGCCTCGGTCGCGCTCATCTCGGTGATGTGGGCCAACAACGAGGTCGGCACGCTGCAGCCGGTCACCGACATCGCTGCGATCGCCGCCGAACACGGGATCCCGGTCCACACCGACGCCGTCCAGGCGGTCGGCGCGGTGCCGGTCGACTTCGCCACCAGCGGCGTCGACGCGCTCTCCCTGACCGGCCACAAGCTCGGCGGACCGGTGGGCGCCGGCGCGCTGGTCGTACGCCGCGAGCTCGAGCTGACCGCGCTCGTCCACGGCGGCGGCCAGGAGCGAGACGTACGCAGCGGCACCCACGCCACCGCGGCCATCGCCGGCTTCGCGGCCGCGGTCGAGCTCGCGGTCAAGGAGCAGGAGGCCTACGCGAGCAGGGTCGGGGCACTGCGTGACCAGCTGGTCGCGCAGGTGCTTTCGAAGGTGCCCGACACCCACCTCAACGGCCCGCCGCTGGAGCCGCTGGGCCGTTACCGGCTCCCCAACAACGCCCAGATCGCGTTCCCGGGGTGCGAGGGCGACTCGCTGCTGATGCTGCTCGACGCGGCCGGGGTCGAGTGCTCGACCGGTGCGGCCTGCTCGGCCGGCGTACCTCAGGCCTCTCACGTGCTCCTCGCCATGGGGCAGTCCGACGAGCAGGCGCGCTCCTCGCTGCGCTTCTCGCTCGGTCACACCACCACGGCCGAGGACGTGGACCGGCTGGTGGCGGCGATCGGGCCCGCCGTCGAGCGCGGCCGCGCGGCAGGGCTGCAGCGATGAGGATCGTCGCTGCCATGTCCGGCGGGGTGGACTCCGCCGTCGCTGCCGCACGTGCGAAGGAAGCCGGCCACGACGTCACCGGCGTCCACCTGGCGCTCTCGCGCAACCCGGCGTCCTATCGTTCGGGCGCGCGCGGGTGCTGCACGATCGAGGACTCCAACGACGCCCGCCGTGCCGCCGACGTGATCGGGATCCCGTTCTACGTCTGGGATCTCTCCGACCGCTTCCACGAGGACGTGGTCGAGGACTTCATGTCGGAGTACGCCGAGGGGCGCACGCCCAACCCGTGCCTGCGCTGCAACGAGAAGATCAAGTTCGCCGCCGTGCTGGACCGGGCGCTCGCGCTCGGCTTCGACGCGGTCGCGACCGGCCACTACGCGACGCTTCGTGAAGATGCCGACGGGCTGGTCGAGCTGCACCGTGCCGTCGACGGCGGCAAGGACCAGTCCTACGTGCTCGGGGTGCTCGATCAGGCCCAGCTGCGCCACTCGCTGTTCCCGCTCGGCGACACCCCGAAGCCGCTGGTGCGGGAGGAGGCCGCTCGCCGTGGCCTGCTCGTCGCCGACAAGCCCGACTCCCACGACATCTGCTTCGTCGCCGACGGCGACAACGCCGGCTGGCTGCGCGAGAAGCTGGGTGAGCGGGCCCCCAACGAGTCCGGGCCCATCGTCGACGAGACGGGTGAGGTCCTGGGCGAGCACCAGGGGACGTACGCCTACACGATCGGGCAGCGCAAGGGACTCCGCCTCGGCAAGCCCGCGCCCGACGGGAAGCCCCGGTTCGTGCTCGACATCGAGCCGGTCACCGCGACCGTCACGGTCGGGCCGCGCGAGCATCTCGCCGTCGACCACCTCTCCGGGATCCGTCCGCGCTGGGCCGGGCGTGCGCCCGAGGGCGTCCTGGAGGGCACCGTCCAGCTGCGCGCACACGGCGACGAGCACCGGGCCCGGGTGACCGTGGTTCCCGAAGGAGCCGAGATCGAGCTGCTCGACCCCGCCTACGGCATCGCGCCGGGCCAGGCCGCGGTCATCTACGACGGCACCCGCGTCGTCGGCTCGGTCACCATCTCCACGACCCGCCGGGTGGCGCTCGCGTGAGGGCTACCGGAGTCGGGTCGCTGCCTGGTGAGGACTACGCAGAGGCCTTCCGTGTCGTGCTCGGTGAGCTCGCCGACCTGCCGCACCTGCCCGAGCTGCCCGCACGTGGCGCGATCGCGAACATGACCGGCCGGGCGCTGGCTGTGCTCGAGGGACTCGACGCCGACCTGCAGCCCGCGGGCTGGCGCCTGACCGGCACCTCCGGCTCTGCAGGGGTCGACCACCGGCGCGCCCGCAGCCTGCTCGCCCAGGACCTCGACACCGTCGAGGAGCTGGCCCAGGACTCTCCGCTCGTCACCGGCGGCGGTGCGTTCAAGATCCAGGTAGCCGGACCGTGGACCCTGGCCGCCACCGTGGAGCGGCCGCGCGGCGACAAGCTGCTCGCCGACCACGGTGCCCGGCGTGACCTGGCGCAGGCGCTGGCCGACGGCGTACGCACCCACATCCGTGACGTACGCCGCCGCCTCCCGGGCGCTGACACCCTGGTCGTCCAGGTCGACGAGCCGGCGCTGAGTGCCGTGCTCAACGCCCAGGTTCCGACCGCCTCGGGGTTCGGCAAGCATCGCAGCATCGACCTGCCCGAGGCCTCCGAGGCGCTGGAGTGGGTGCTCGGCGCGATCGCCGATGAGGGCGCGACCCCGTGGGTGCACTCGTGCGCTCCCGGCACCCCGCTGGGCCTGCTCCGCAAGGCCGGCGCGAAGGGGATCAGCGTCGATCTGACCCAGCTCACAGCCGCCGACCACGACGAGCTGGCCACGGCTCTGGAGGCCGGCGACACGGTCGCGCTCGGCGTGGTCCCGGCGGTCGCGCCGGCAGGCGCCGCGCCCACCGACAAGTCGGTCACCGAGACCGTGGAGCGCTGGCTCGACATGCTCGGGCTGGATGCTGCCCACGACATCGTGCTGACGCCCGCGTGCGGCCTCGCCGGTGCCGATGGGCGGTGGGCCCGCACGGCTCTGCGCATCCTCACCGAAAGCGCGCGCCACCTGGCGTAGATTCCCCTCATGCAAAGACGGGGGATGGCACTGCTGGCCGCGGCTCTTCTGCTCGCCGGCTGTGGCAGCGAGGCGCGCCAGGCGGACGAGGCGCAGGAGGCGGACGAGAAGCCCAGGCCGACGCAAGCAGCGAGCATCGACCCGGCCGACCTGCGGCCCGGAAACCAGCCCGCGACGCCCGAGGCGATCGCGGCGATCACGCTCCAGCGCGTACAGGTCGAGCCGGAGGCGTTCGAGGGCGGCGACCTCTACTTCGAGCGGGACGAGGTCGGCACCGTGCTCCTGTGGGGAGCCGATCACTCGCTGGAGGTGAAGGCCGGTCCGGTCGACGACGACCTCCTCTCGACCTGGTGCCGCGACGGGATGTCGGGCTGTGTCGAGGTGAAGGGCGAGACCGGCACGGCCACCGTCGCCTGGGACCTTGCGACCGACGACGGCACCCCCGGCCAGCTAATGGTCTCCCACGCCGCCGGCGGGGAGGAGCGCCGGGCCGCCTACGTCGGCGAGAAGATCACCGGCGACCCCCGCAAGCTGGATCTCGAGGTGAGCGTCGACGATCTGGTCGCTCTGGTCACCGATCCGCGTCTCGGCACGAAGACGACCATGAAGATGACGAAGGCGCAGGTCAGCGGCTTTCCCTCGGCCGGCGCCAACGGCACCGACGAGGTCGCGCTGACCGCCGGGGCGATCGCGGCGGGACTGCTCGATACCAAGGCGTACGCCGACGTCGACTCCTTCGAGAAGGCCGACGTCTCGGCCTACGGCAAGGGTGCCTTCGGCGTCGTCGGCACCACCCCCGGCGGCGGCACCGTCACCGCGGTCCACGCCCCGAACCTGCCCGCCGGGAAGCGGAAGTGCCCCGCGACGCTCACCTGCTCCAAGGGCGACACCGACGGCTACGACGGCTGGACCGACGGGTCGGCCGAGACCGTCCGCTGCCATCCGGCTGAGGGGGACGCCCGCGCCTTCTGTGCGGTCGTACGCCAGGAGGCACCCGCCCCGTTCCCCGGGGACGACCTCGACCCGGTCCTCGCCGGGCTCGAGACGGCCCTGGAGACGCTGTGGCCGACCGTTGCGGCCGAGACCGCCGCTCGGGGTGAGTCGCTGGTCGGCTGAGCGCGCTCAGCGTCCGGCGACCCGCTGGCCCTCGTAGGCCTGGGCTCGCTGGCTCGGCGGGGCGAACGACTCCGGCGGGCGCGGCTGACGATGGGTCGGCTGGGGGACCGGCTGAGGGACCGGCTGCTGAGGCAGCTGCTGCTGACGAGCCGCGTGCTGAGGTGCTGCGTGCTGAGGGGCCGCGTGCTGAGGAGCCGGCTGGCGGCGGTTCGGCTGACGCTGGATCGACGGCTGCGCTTCCGGCAGACGGCGGGGAAGCTCGGTCTCGTGACGAGGCGGCTGCGGCTGATACTGCGCGGGATGCTGTGCGGAATGCTGGGGCTGACGCTGCGGCTGGCGCGGATGGGCCGGGTAAGGCCCGGAGGCCTGCCGGGGGTCGGACTGATAGCGCGGCGGCGCCTGCGCGTAGCTCGGCTCGTCCCACTCCCGGTCGCGCCTGCGGCGTCCGGAGAGCATGGCGACGGCAGCGCCCACGAGAGCGAGGACGATCATCGAGGCGACGATGATCCAGGTCAGTGCGCCGACGCCGCCCTCTTCGGCAGAGGCCGCCTTCTTCACGGCTCCCGCCGCCGGGGCACAACCGCTCTGGACGCACTCGCCGTCGCTCGGGGTGCCGGTCACGACGAACGAGATCCCGCGGTTCACCGAGCCCTGGAAGGTGATGGTGTGCTTGCCGAGGCCGATGTCCTTGGGCAGCCGGCCGGACCACTTCGCGACGCCGTGGCCGTTGGCCTTGACGCTGGTCGAGAGGACCAGCGGGGTCGAGTAGACGACGACCCTGATGCCGGTCTCGTTGGGCTTGAACCCGGAGGCCTCGGCGTGGATGACGTCCTCGGCGTCCACGGAACCGTCGTCGACCCCGGTGAGGGTCACGCCCTTGGCGGTCGGCGGCTCCTCGGGCGCGGTCCACGGCTTCTTGGGCGCCTTGTCCTTCGGCTTGTCGCCGGAGCCGGCACCTGCACCGTCGCCGGACTCGCCACCGGCGGGGCGGCCCGAGGACGTACCGCCGCCGGTGCCCGAACCGGAGCCCGAACCCGAGCCGGATCCGTCGGAGGATCCGGTGTCGCCGGCCGGCTCGTCCGGGGTCGGCGAGCTGCTGGGCTGGGCGAGCGCGTCGAAGTCGAAGGGGATCTTCGCCTGCCTCGACTCGGAGGAGTCGTAGATGTCGCGGCCGCCACCACGCATGGTCATGATCTGGTAGGTGGTGTCCGGGTCGAGCTCGGCGACCTGGGCGGCGTCGAGGGTGAACCGGTAGGTCCAGTCCTCGGGGTCGTCCGGGTTGATGACGACCGACTTGATGAACGTGTTCCTGGTGCCTGAGCCGAGGTAGCCGGAGGGGTTGAGCGCGATCTCGATGCCGGGCGTCTTGCCGTTGTAGTCGGTGCCGTGGACATCGATCACCACGCCGTCCTTCGACTGCGACACGAGCGAGATCTCGACGGCAGCGTTGGAGAAGACGCTCCCCAGCCCGAGCGCGTACGTAGCGCCGACCGGAGCCAGGACGATTGCGAGCGCTACCGACAGCGTCACCACGATCCGAGAGAACACGCAGACCTCACAAGGCGGTCACTGGGGGACTGGTGTCGGCCCGCCTTGCCCGACGCGGGAGGAAGGTAGCCCGATTTACCCTCTTCTGGTGACCCCCGTCACCCAGGTGTTGATCGGTTGCGTCGATATTGAGGCAGTCGAGTGTCGTTCGGGTCGATGAAACGCCGAAAACGCCCGGGTGGGTATGCCGTCGAGAAATGTCGGCGGGACCAGGCAAGATGGTGCCCGTGAACGATGACGTGACCGACGCGGGCCCGGAGCAGAAGAACGAGCACCAGGAGCTCGCCGAGCAGATCGAGGACGCGCGCTACCGCTACTTCGTGCTCGACGAGCCGACGCTCTCCGACGCCGACTACGACCAGAAGTGGCGGCGGATCAACGAGCTCGAGGAGCAGTTCCCCGAGCTGCGCACCCCCGACTCGCCGACCCAGAAGGTCGGTGGCACGTTCTCGACGGAGTTCACCGCGGTCGACCATCTGCAGCGGATGGAGTCGCTCGACAACGTCTTCTCGTTCGACGAGCTCGCCGGCTGGCACGCCCGGGTCGCCAAGGACGGGGCCGGCCAGGCCGAGCTGCTGTGCGAGCTCAAGGTCGACGGGCTGGCCATCAACCTGCTCTACGAGAAGGGCCGACTGGTCAGGGCGCTGACCCGTGGCGACGGCCGCACGGGCGAGGACGTCACCCCGAACGTACGCACCATCAAGTCCATCCCGCACCGGCTCACCGGCACCGACGAGTTCCCGGTGCCCGACCTGGTCGAGGTGCGCGGCGAGGTCTTCTTGTCCATCGAGGCCTTCGACAAGCTCAACGCCTCCCTGGTCGACGCGGGCAAGCCGATGTTCGCCAACCCGCGCAACTCCGCAGCCGGCTCCCTGCGCCAGAAGGACCCGCGGGTGACCGCGACCCGCGAGCTCGGGATGGTCTGCCACGGCATCGGCGCCCGGCAGGGCTTCCAGCCGGTGGCCCAGTCGCATGCGTACGACGCGCTGAAGGCCTGGGGGCTGCCCACCTCCAAGCGGGTCAAGGTGCTCAAGAGCCTCGCCGAGGTCGAGGAGTTCATCAGCTACTTCGGCGAGCACCGCCACGACGTCACCGAGCACGAGATCGACGGGGTCGTCATCAAGGTCGACGACATCTCGCTGCAGCGCCGCCTCGGCTCGACCAGCCGCGCGCCACGGTGGGCGATCGCCTACAAGTACCCGCCGGAGGAGGTCAACGCCAAGCTGCTCGCCATCGACGTCGGCGTGGGCCGCACCGGCCGGGTCACGCCGTTCGGTGTCATGGAGCCGACCAAGGTCGCCGGCTCGACCGTCGAGCGCGCGACGCTGCACAACGCCCACGAGGTCAAGCGGAAGGACGTACGCCCCGGCGACACGATCATCCTCCGCAAGGCCGGCGACGTCATCCCGGAGATCCTCGGCCCGGTGCTGCCGCTGCGGCCCGAGGGGCTGCCGGCGTGGGTGATGCCCACCGAGTGCCCCGCGTGCGGCACCACGCTCGCCGAGCAGAAGGAGGGCGACAAGGACCTGCGCTGCCCCAACCACCGCGGCTGTCCGGCGCAGGTGCGGGAGCGGGTCTTCTTCGCCTCCGGACGGGGTGCCTTCGACATCGAGGGGATGGGCTACGAGGCGGCGGACGCGCTGCTGGCCGCCGAGGTGATCACCAACGAGGGCGACATCTTCTCGCTCGACGAGGCCAAGCTCGCCACCACGGCCTTCTTCACCCGAGCCGCGAAGAAGACCGAGAAGGAGGCCGGTGCCGGCGACCGGGTGCTCAATGCCAACGCCATCGGCCTGCTGCGCAACCTGGAGGAGCGCAAGCAGGTCCCGCTGTGGCGGGTGCTGGTCGCGCTCTCCATCCGCCATGTCGGCCCGTCCGCGGCCCGGGCTCTGGCCACCGAGTTCGGCTCGCTGGACGCCGTCTGGGCCGCCTCCCAGGAGGAGCTCGCCGACACCGAGGGCGTCGGCGGGATCATCGCCGAGGCCATCGTCGAGTGGCGCCAGGTCGACTGGCACCAGGAGATCGTGGAGAAGTGGCGTACGGCCGGGGTCTCCCTCGCCGACGAGCGCGACGAGTCGGTGGCGCGCACCCTCGAGGGCCTGACCATCGTCGTCACCGGGTCGCTGGAGGACTTCTCCCGCGACGGCGCCAAGGAGGCGATCATCAGCCGTGGCGGCAAGGCCGCGGGCTCGGTCTCGAAGAAGACCGACTACGTCGTGGTCGGCGAGAGCGCCGGCTCCAAGGCGGCCAAGGCCGAGGAGCTGGGCCTGCCGATCCTCGACGAGGCCGGTTTCAAGGTACTGCTGGAGTCCGGCCCGAATGGACTCGGCTAGAAAATACCCCCCATAGTGTGGCGTCGTGCTCGACGTCCTTCCCCCACTCCTCACGGTCGCCGCGGTCCTGCTGGTCCCGGCGACCGTGCTGCTGTTCACGATCCGTACGCCCCGCGCCGGTTCCCTCGCGGCGGCCACGGCGATCCAGGCGGCGATCCTCACCGCGGTGGTCGCCCTCGGGGTCGGCATGCTGCTCGGCCAGGACATCGTCCGGGCCGCGATCGGCGGCGTCGTCCTCGGTGCCTCGCTGCTGGCCTGGTTGCCCGCGGCGCGGGACTGGGACGTACGCGGTCTGGTCGCCTGGGCGCTCACCATCGACGTCGGCCTGCTCTACCTGACCTATGTCGGGCTGTGGACGGTCACCACCCACCCCGGGGTGTGGACGACGACGCTGTCGAGCGTGCTGTGGCTGCTGGAGATCTTCGTCTTCCTGATCGGCGTCGGCTACCTGTGGGAGATGGTCGACGTGCTCGCCCGGCGCCGCTGGCGCGGATGGCCGACGCGGGGTGAGCACCACCCTGGCTGGCGCCACCCGTTCGTGAGCCTGCACGTGCCGACCCACAACGAGCCGCCCGAGATGGTCATCGAGACGCTCCGGCGGATGCTGGAGCTGGACTACGACGCGTACGAGATCCTGGTCATCGACAACAACACCGACGACCCGGCCCTGTGGCGGCCGGTGCAGGACTTCTGCGAGCAGTACGACGGCGTCACCTTCATCCACCTGGCGAACTGGCCGGGGTTCAAGTCCGGGGCGCTCAACTACGCGCTGACGAGGATGAACCCGCTCACCGAGGTCGTCGGGATCGTCGACGCCGACTACCACGTCGCCCGGGACTTCCTGGCCCACAACGCCCCGCTGTTCAGCGACGACTCGGTGGCCTTCGTGCAGACGCCGCAGGACTACCGGGACTGGGACGTCTCGCCCTACTTCCGACGCCTCTACCACTCCTACGGCTACTTCTTCGACGTCAGTCAGGTCTCGCGCAACGAGCGCAACGGCGCCATCTTCGGCGGCACCATGGGACTGATCCGGGCCTCCGCGCTGGTCCGCTCCGGCGGCTGGGACGAGTGGTGCATCACCGAGGACGCCGAGCTGTCGCTGCGGCTGCTGAAGATGGGCTACAACGGGATGCACGTCGACCGCTCCTACGGCCACGGCGTGATGCCGCTGACCTTCGAGACGCTCAAGAAGCAGCGGTTCCGGTGGTGCTTCGGCGGCATCCAGATCCTGCGGATGCACTGGCGCTCGCTGCTGCCCGGGCGACGCACCGAGGACAACCAGTTGACGCTGTCGCAGCGCTGGGCCTACCTCGTCGGCGGGTTGCAGTGGTTCGGTGACCTCGCCGGAGCGCTGTTCACCTTCTTCCTGATCTCGGGTGCGCTCGATCTGATGCTCGGCGGGGGTCTGGTCGTACGCCGCCTCTCGGGGCTCCTTCTGTTCGCCACCGTCGCGCTGGTGCTCTTCGGCGCGGCCCGCTCGATCGCGCTCGTCCGGCTCCGCGGCGGGGCCTCCTGGGCTGACGCGCTCGGTGCCTTCGGGCTCTGGCTGGCGCTCGGGGTGACCGTCGTGCGGGCCTCCTGGCTCGGCCTGGTCTCGCGGGAGGGCACGTTCCTGCGTACGCCGAAGATCAAGGGGCAGCCCCGGTTGCGGGACGTGGTGCGGGGCAATCTGGTGGAGTCGGTCGCGGCCCTGATCTGTCTGACGGTCGCGGTCTTGGTCGGTGTGACGGGCGGGGCGACCGGGGTCGCCGTCGCGGCGCTGCTCGCCTTCCAGGGGATCGGCTACGCACTGGCACCGATCAACAGCTGGGCGGCGATCCGCAGTGACCTGCCCGCCGACCTGCGTCGCCGCCGCGAGCGGATCTGGGCCTGGAGCGCGGCCGCGGCGGCCCCCGCGGCCCGGCGCGGTGGGCTGGTGCTGGTGTTCACCTCGGTGCTGCTCGCCGGGCTGGTCGCACTCGCGGCACCGGTGGGCAGCCCGAAGGTGCCTGAGGTGGGCGACGTCCACGGGGCGCTCGAGAAGAAGCGGCAGGCCAAGGACGACGACGCGTCTACCGAGCGGAGCCCGGCTCCGGAGGCGACCGCGGACCCGACCCAGGCTCCGGAGAGCACCCCGAGCCAGGGCGGCACCACGGCCAGCACTCAGCCGACCGAGGCAGCCGATCCGACCCCGTCGGCCGATCCCACCCGCGGGGCCGCCCCGACCCAGGCCGCGACCGGGCAGCCCGGCTCGGGCGGCAGGCCGACCGACAAGCCGTCCAACGGCGGTGGCCCGAACAAGCCGCAGTAGGCCTGCAGGCCGTCAGGACTGGTTCATCGTGCCGCTGATCGTGTCGGCGCGCTTCTTCAGAGTGACCGGCGTATCGGCGCACTCCTGGCCGACCTCGTCGCATATCTCCACCTTCGTCCCGGACGCCCGGATCAGCTGCCCCTCGGGGGTCCAGCCGATGTGGTCGCCGAGCTCGACGGCGGTCTCGGTGCCCTGGCCGAGGACGTGGATCGGCGCGGTGGCGGTGTCATAGCGGCAGTTGTCGTTCTCGTCGCACATCGCGTAGGGAGCCGCCAAGGCGTGGTTGCCGTCGGGCGAGAGCTCGAGCCTGATCAGGTCGTCGGGGTAGTCGGAGGAGCGAGTGGTCAGGAGCACCTGGCCCGTGGCCACCTCGACCACTCTCTGGGTCTCGCCGGTCGCATCCTGCGTCACCGCGCGGCCGTTGATCACCTCGGTGGTGTAGCCGCCCGGGAGCCCCTTCGAGGTCGACACCTCTCCAGCGCGCCAGGCGACGTCGAGGGTGCGGTCGTCGAGGGCGACGTAGACGTGCTCCCCGTCGACGGCGACCGGCGGGGTCTTCCAGCCGGCCCAGGTGTACTTCCCGGAGACCGGGACGTCGGCGACCTTCTCGCCGGTGCCGAGATCGACGACGCGGACCAGCCAGCCCTCGCCGTCCTCGACGGTCCAGGAGACGTAGGGCGAGTCTGGGTCGGTGCCGATCAGCCGGTCGCTCACGTCGCCGAGGTCGAGCGGCTGCACGCCGGCCGTCGTGATCAGCGAGAGGCGGGCGTTGTCCTCGGTGCTCCGGGCGAGCAGCCCGACCGAGGTGTAGCGCAGGTCGTTCACCGTGCCGCCGTACGTCACCACGCTCCCGTCACCGAAGTGGACCGTGCCGCCCTCGGCGACCGCCCAGCCCCGGGGGTCGCCCTCGGCCGCGGCGATGTGGGGCTCGTCGCCACCGAGCGTCCCGCTCAGGGCGTACGTCCCGACCGCGCCGGCCATGACCAGTGCTGCCGTGCCTGCGACCCAGCGGGCCCGCCGGCGCCGGCGGATGGTGCGGGTGCGGTGGCGGAGCTCGTCGGTGGCCAGACGAGGGACGGACACCTCGTCGGCGGCGTCGCGGAGCAGCGTACGCAGGTCGTTGTCGGTCATGGGGTCACCTCCAGGGTGAGAGTCGGGTCGCCGAGCATGGTGCGGAGCTTGTCGAGGGCGAAGGAGGTCTGGCTCTTCACCGTGCCCTCCGAGCAGCCGAGGACGGCCGCGGTGCGGCGTACGTCGAGGTCCTCGTAGAAGCGGAGGACCACGACGGCGCGCTGGCGCGGAGGCAGCGCGGCGACCGCGTCGAGCAGCACCGAGCGGGTGGTCGGGTCGTTCTCGTGGCCGAGGTCGGGGAGGACCTCGGTGGGCTTCTCGCGGTTCCACGAAGCCTTCCGGAACCAGCTCATCGCGGTGTTGAACAGCACCTGCCTGGCGTAGGCGGGGGCGGCTTCGAGCGTGCGCACCCGGCCCCAGTTGCCGAAGGTCTTCGCCAGCGCCGTCTGGACCAGGTCCTCCGCGCTGGCGTGGTCCCCGACGAGCAGGTAGGCAGAGCGATAGAGCCGCGGCCAGGCAACCTGGGCGAACTCCTCGAACTGCTCCTCGGTGGGGGGTCTCGCCATCGATCCATCCGATCTCTCGAGCCGATTGTCAGGGTTGAGGACGCGGTGGGGCCACTGATCGGTTGTATGTGCGCGGAACTCCCGTCGTGCACGGGCACGGCCGAGGTGAGAGATGGGCGTTCGGCCGCCTAGGATGTGCGGCATGCCAGAAATCACCCGCGACGAGGTCGCGCACCTGGCCGACCTCGCCCGCATCGACCTCAGCGACGCCGAGCTCGATCACCTTGCCCCGCAGCTGCAGGTGATCCTCGAGTCCGTCGCCTCGATCCAGGGGCTTGCCGGCGACGACGTGCCTGCCACCTCCCACCCGCTTCCGATGACCAACGTCTTCCGTGAGGACGTCGTCGTGCCCGGCCTGACGCCGGAGCAGGCGCTCTCCGGTGCGCCTGCCGTCGAGGAGCAGCGATTCTCGGTGCCGCGGATCCTGGGGGACGAGCAGTGACTCTCATCGAGAAGACCGCCGCGGAGCTGATCGACGCGCTCGCCGCGGGCGAGACCACTTCGGTCGAGCTGACCCAGGCCCACCTCGACCGCATCGCCGCGGTCGACGGGGAAGTCCACGCCTTCCTGCACATCGACGCCGAGGGCGCGCTGTCCCAGGCCGCCGCCTCCGACGCGCGCCGGGCCAGCGGTGAGGCGCTGCATGCCCTCGACGGCGTACCGATCGCGGTCAAGGACGTGCTGACCACCACCGGTCTGCCGACGACCTGCGGCTCCAAGATCCTCGAGGGCTGGGTCCCGCCCTACGACGCGACCGTGGTCAAGAAGATCAAGGCGGCCGGTCTGCCGATCCTGGGCAAGACCAACATGGACGAGTTCGCGATGGGCTCCTCCACCGAGCACTCCGCCTACGGACCGACGAAGAACCCGTGGAAGCTCGACCGGATCCCCGGCGGCTCTGGTGGTGGCTCGGCCGCGGCCGTCGCCGCCTTCGAGGCGCCGCTGGCCCTCGGCACCGACACCGGTGGCTCGATCCGCCAGCCGGGCGCGGTCACGGGCACCGTCGGCGTGAAGCCGACCTACGGGTCCGTCTCCCGCTACGGGCTGGTCGCCCTGGCCAACTCGCTGGACCAGGTCGGTCCGGTGACCCGCACCGTCCTCGACTCGGCGCTCCTGCACGAGCTGATCGGCGGTCACGACCCGCTCGACTCGACCTCCACCACAACCCCGGTGACCGGGCTGGTCGACGCGGCCCGTGCCGGCGCGACCGGTGATCTCAAGGGGGTCAAGGTCGGCGTCATCAAGGAGCTCGCGGGCGAGGGCTGGGCCCCGGACGTGATGAGCAAGTTCAACGAGTCGGTCGACCTGCTCACCAAGCTGGGTGCCGATGTCGTGGAGGTCTCCACGCCGAGCTTCGAGCACGCGATGGCTGCCTACTACCTGATCCTGCCGGCGGAATGCTCCTCCAACCTGGCCAAGTTCGACGCGATGCGCTACGGCCTGCGGGTCACCCCTTCCGGCGACCCGTCCGCCGAGGACGTGATGAAGGCGAGCCGCGACGCGGGCTTCGGTGACGAGGTCAAGCGCCGCATCATCCTCGGCACCTACGCGCTCAGCAGCGGCTACTACGACGCCTACTACGGTCAGGCGCAGAAGATCCGCACGCTGATCATCGAGGACTTCAAGAAGGCCTTCGAGCAGGTCGACGTGCTGGTCTCCCCGACGTCCCCGTCGACCGCGTTCCCGCTGGGTGCGAAGCTCGACGACCCGCTGGCCATGTACATGCAGGACCTGGCCACCATCCCGGCCAACCTGGCCGGCACGCCCGGCATCTCCATCCCGGCCGGGGTCTCCGACGTGGACGGGCTGCCCGTCGGCGTACAGCTCCTGGCTCCGGTCCTGGAGGACGCCCGTCTCTACCGCGTCGGTGCCGCGCTCGAGGGCGCCATCGGTCCGGTGCTCTCGATCGACAAGCTGGAGGTGGCCCGATGACGGAGACACTGGTTCCGTTCGACGAGGTGCTGGAGCGCTACGACCCGGCCTTCGGGCTCGAGGTGCACGTCGAGCTCAACACCAACACCAAGATGTTCTGCGGCTGCCCGGCGACGTTCGGCGGCGAGCCCAACTCCCAGGTCTGCCCGACCTGTCTTGGCCTGCCCGGCTCGATGCCGGTCGTGAACGCCAAGGCCGTGGAGAGCGCCATCCGGATCGGCCTCGCGCTCAACGGCTCGATCGCGGAGTGGTGCCGGTTCGCCCGGAAGAACTACTTCTACCCGGACATGCCGAAGAACTTCCAGACCTCGCAGTACGACGAGCCGATCGTCTATGACGGCTACCTCGACGTCGAGGTCGAGGGGGAGACCTACCGGGTCGACATCGAGCGCGCCCACATGGAGGAGGACACCGGCAAGACCACCCACATCGGTGGCGCGACCGGCCGCATCCACGGCGCCGACTACTCGCTGGTCGACTACAACCGTGCGGGCATCCCCCTGATCGAGATCGTCACCCGCCCGATCATCGGCACCGGCGCCAAGGCGCCGCTGGTGGCGAAGGCCTACGTCGCCGCGCTGCGCGAGATCCTGCTGGGTCTCGGCGTTTCCGACGTACGCATGGACCAGGGCTCGATGCGCTGCGACGTCAACCTGTCGCTGTCCCCGAAGGGCTCCGGAGCGCTCGGGACGCGCACCGAGACCAAGAACGTCAACTCGCTGCGCTCGGTCGAGCGGGCCGTACGTTTCGAGATGTCGCGCCACGCCGGGATCCTCGACGCGGGGGAGGCGATCTTCCAGGAGACCCGCCACTTCCACGAGGACACCGGCACCACCTCGGCCGGCCGGCCGAAGTCGGACGCCGACGACTACCGCTACTTCCCCGAGCCCGACCTGGTGCCCGTGGCCCCGGCCCGGGAGTGGGTCGAGGAGCTGCGGGCGAGCCTGCCGGAGCGTACCGCCGACAAGCGGGCCCGCCTGCAGGTCGAGTGGGGCTACTCCGACCTGGAGATGCGCGACGTCTGGGCCGCCGGCGCTCTGTCGCTGATCGAGGCGACGGTCGCCGAAGGAGCCTCCGCCCAGGCCGCCCGCAAGTGGTGGATGGCCGAGCTCTCCCGCAGCGCCAACGACCGTGGCGTCGAGCTGGCCGAGCTCGGTGTCACCCCGGTGCAGGTCGCCGAGGTGCAGAAGCTGGTCGACGGCGGTTCGCTGACCGACAAGCTTGCCCGCCAGGTCTTCGAGGGCCTGCTCGCGGGTGAGGGCACGGTCGCAGAGATCATCGACGCCCGCGGCCTCGCGGTCGTCTCCGACGACGGCGCCCTGGGCTCGGCTGTCGACGACGCCATCGCCGCGCAGCCCGCGGTCGCGGACAAGATCCGCGGCGGCAACCAGGCCGCTGCCGGTGCGCTCATCGGTGCGGTCATGAAGGCGACCGGCGGCAAGGCAGACGCCAAGCGCGTGCGCGAGCTGATCCTCGAGAAGCTCGCCTAGCTCCAGGTTGTGAAGCTGAGAGTGGCCTATAGGTCACTCTAAGCATCACA
>NZ_JBHWLY010000087.1:0-24085 GCF_042730435.1 Nocardioides sp. NPDC059952
GATCTCGACGCGCGGTCGCGACGGGTGCGCTTCGCTTCCCGTCGCGCGCTTGCTCGATCTTGTCGTCGGCGCAGCTCCCTCGCTTCGCTCGGGATCTGCTAGCCGACGACAACCTCGATCCGCTGGAACTCCTTGAGGTCGGTGTAACCCGTGGTGGCCATGGCGCGCTTGAGGGCGCCGACGAGGTTCATGGTGCCGTCGGCGACGTGGGAGGGACCGTAGAGGACCTCCTCGAAGGTGCCGACGGGCGAGAAGGCGACGCGCTCGCCGCGGGGCAGGTCGGCGTGGTGGGCCTCGTTGCCCCAGTGGAATCCCTTGCCGGGGGCATCGGTCGCCCGCGCGAACGGGCTACCCACCATCACCGCGTCGGCACCGCAGGCGATCGCCTTGGCGATGTCGCCGGAGCGGCCGACGGCGCCATCGGCGATGACGTGGACGTAGCGGCCGCCGGACTCGTCGAGGTAGTCGCGCCGCGCGGCAGCGACGTCGGCCACCGCGGAGGCCATCGGCACGGCCACGCCGAGCACGGTCCGGGTGGTGTGCGCCGCCCCGCCGCCGAAGCCGACCAGGACGCCGGCCGCGCCGGTGCGCATCAGGTGCAACGCCGCCTGGTAGGTCGCGCAACCGCCCACGATCACCGGCACGTCGAGCTCGTAGATGAACTCCTTGAGGTTGAGCGGCTCGGCCTGGGACGAGACGTGCTCGGCCGAGACGGTGGTGCCGCGGATGACGAAGAGGTCGACGCCGGCGTCGACGACGGCCTTGGCGAACTCCTTCGTGTGCTGCGGGGACAGCGCTCCGGCCACGGTGACGCCTGAGGCGCGCACCTCACGCAGCCGCTCGGTGATCAGCTCGGCCCGGATCGGGGCCTCGTAGATCTCCTGCAGACGCCGGGTCGCGTCGACGCCGCTCAGCTCGGCCAGCTCGTCGAGCAGCGGCTGCGGGTCGTCGTACCGGGTCCACACGCCCTCGAGGTTGAGCACCCCGAGGCCGCCGAGCTTGCCCATCGCGATCGCGGTCGAGGGCGACATCACCGAGTCCATCGGCGCGGCGATCACCGGGATGTCGAAGCGGTAGGCGTCGATCTGCCAGTCGGTGCTCACCTCGGTGGTGTCACGGGTGCGCCGCGACGGCACGATCGCCACGTCGTCGAAGGCGTACGCCCGTCGTGCTCGCTTGGCCCGGCCGATCTCGATCTCAGTCACAGGACGGATTGTTCCATGCGACCGGATCGAGATCGGAAAGCCCACACGCACCAGCAGGAGCTAGCTGCGCACCGCGGTCAGCAGCAGGTACTCCCAGCTCATCGCCCCGGCGGTGAGGTAGCGGTCCCCCAGGTCGGCGAGCGCGGCGTCGAGGTCGGCGGTCCGGGCCTCGTCGCCGGCGAGCCCCTTGTAGGCGACGATCGTCGGGCCGTAGCAGGCCTTGAAGAAGTCACGGAACTCCGCGCCGGTGTCGAAGGAGTCGATCGCGACCGTCCGCTTCTCCGCCCGGACATCGGTCACCTGGTCCCCGAGCAGGCCGCGTACGTGGCTCTCGTCGCCCCACCGCGGAGGCGGCTGCGCGCCCTCGGGCGGCGGCGCCATGAACGGCTTCATCGCCGCGAACATCTGGCCGATGAAGCCCTCCGGGGTCCAGCTGACCAGCCCGATCCGGCCGCCCGGCCGCACCACCCGGACCAGCTCGGCGGCGGCCTTCTCGTGGAACGGCGCGAACATGATGCCGACGGTGGACATGGCGACGTCGAACTCGGCATCGGCGAACGGCAGGGCTTCGGCGTCGGCGACCCGCCACGTGAGTGACTCGGCGCCCGCCTCTTCCGCATGCGATCGTCCGATGTCGAGCAGCTCGGGCGTCAGGTCGCTCGCGACCACATCCGCTCCGGCGAGAGCGGCGGGGACGGCGGCGTTCCCGGTGCCGGCGGCGATGTCGAGCACCCGGTCGCCCGGTCCGATCTCGCAGGCCTCGACGATCACCTGGCCGAGCTCGGGGATGAGCTCGTCGGCGACCCGGGCGTAGTTCCCCAGGCCCCACATCACGCGGTGGCGGGCCTTCAGGTCGGGTGAAACTGGTGTTGCGGTCATGTCTTCCTCCAAAGACGTCGACCCGAGATGATCTGGAGGCTCCAGCGTCACCCGGCGACGCCGCCGGCGGATAGTGCCGGATCTGAACCGCTGCCGGTTCTGGATCTGTACTTGCCACCCGTCCCCGTCAGAGGTCTACTGAAAGCTGGGATCTCGGGCTGCGAGGAAGGCGGTCCGGTGGCGGGATACGGCCAGTTCTGTCCGGTGGCGAAGGCCATGGAGGTGCTCGACGAGCGGTGGACGCTGCTCGTCGTACGCGAGCTGCTGCTCGGCAGCACCCACTTCAACGAGCTGCGCCGGGGCGTGCCGAAGATGTCGCCGGCGCTGCTCTCCAAGCGGCTGCGCACCCTGGAGCGCGCGGGCATCATCCAGCGCCGCGGCGAGGGGCAACGTACGTCCTACCACCTCACCGACAGCGGCCAGGAGCTCGCCACCGTCGTCACCGCGCTCAACGAGTGGGGCATCCGCTGGGTCGGCGAGCTCGGCCAGGCCGACCTCGACCCCCACCTGCTCTTCTGGGACATGCGCCGCACGATCCCGATCGACGTGTGGCCGCGGCAGCGCACCGTGGTCGAGTTCGGCCTCACCGACGTCGACCCGAAAGCCTCCCGCTGGTGGCTCGTGGTCTCCGCCGACCAGGCCGAGGTCTGCGACTTCGACCCCGGTTTCGAGGTCGACGCCCGGCTCACCTGCAGCCTGCGTACGCTCACCGAGATCTGGCGCGGCGACCTCGCCTGGCCGATGGCCCTGCGCGCCGAGATGGTCACCATCGCCGCCACCGAGGACGTACGCCGCGCCCTTCCCTCCTGGGTCGGCCAGTCCACCTCCGCCCACATCCCCCGCCCCCGCACTCAGCTCCAGTCGTAGGAGAGGACGAAGCCGTACGCCTCTCCGCCGCCCTCCTCGGAGAGGACCATGTCGGCCTCGCCGACGAGTCCCTCGAGACCCCCGGTGCCGAGGCCGGGGACGACGGTGAGGTGGGAGCGGACGGTGGCGTCGGCGTACGTCCCGCTGATCCGCCACACGCACGAGCCCTCTTGGCCGGCGATGGAGCCGGTGAACTGCTCGTACGCCTCGAAGACCGCGCCACCGGCCGGGTTGCCGTAGGCCCCGATCATCCGCGCGACTCCCGTGCCCTGGAGCTCGCCGGCGTAGGTGTAGTCGGTCTCTGCCGTGGTCAGGCCGCGGTGCGGGATGTAGACGTCGTCGCCCATCTTGGTGCCTTCGCCGTCGATGTCGACGTAGGCCGCCTCGTGCCAGCGGGCGACGGTCATCGTGGTGCTTGCCTTGTTGCTGTAGGTCGTCATGGGTCCCAGCCTGCTCGGGGAACAGGGGCGCGGGATTGAAGGAACGCGCCATATCGTTGGCGGTATGGAGAGCAGGGGCTACCCGGATGCGATCGTGCGGCCGGTGACGGCCGCCAGGGCGATCACCACCGAGCGGTTCGAGCCGTCGCCCGAGATCGCGGGACACGTGGACTACCACTGGTACGTCGGCTGGGACCTCGAGCAGCCGCACGACCAGCAGGTCATCCCTCAGCCCCGGATCCATGTCGCCGCCGAGGATGGCCGGCTGCTGGTGCACGGGATCGGCCGGCGCCCGTTCGTCCGGCACCTCACCGGCCGCGGGCACACGCTCGGCGTCTCGTTCCTGCCCGGCCTCTTCCGCCCCGTGCTCGGCAGCCGGGTCAGCGCGATCGCCGACCAGGTCGTCCCGGCCCAGGACCTGCTCGGTGTCGACGACCGCCCGGCCGCGGAACGGATCCTCGCCGTCGCCGACCCCGCGGAGATGGCCACCGCGATGGAGTCCTACCTCCTGGCGGTCGGTCTCCCCGCGGACCCGGTCGCCGAGGACGTACGCCGTTGGGTGGCTCTCGCCGAGGAGGACCGCTCGATCACCCGGGCCGAGCAGCTCGCCGACCACGCCGGCGTGAGCCTGCGGTCGCTGCAGCGCCTGTTCAGCGAGTACGTCGGGATCGGCCCGAAATGGGTCGTGCAGCGGTTCCGCGTGCTCGAGGTCGCCGCCCGCGCGCACCACGGCGACACCGACTGGGCCGCGGTCGCCGCGGAGCTGGACTTCAGCGACCAGGCCCACCTGGTGCGTACGTTCCGAGACGTCGTCGGCGCTCCGCCGGCTACGTACGCGAAGGACCTGTGAGAGGCAGCGTGAAGCGCGCCTTGGCGGCCTCGTAGGCGCCGGTGCGGCGGTAGAAGCGGATCGCTCGGTCGTTCCACTCCGGCGTCTGCCACTGCAGCTCACCTGCGCCGACCGCACGCGCTTCGGCCTCCACGGCCCGCATCAACAGATGGCCGGCACCTCGACCCCTGACGGACTCCCGCAGGAACAGACAGTCGAGGTGGGCGTACTCCGCCGCCTGCCAGGTCGAGGCCTCCAGGCTCCAGCTCGCGTAGCCGACCAGCGCGTCGCCCTGGACTGCGACGAGGACGTGGAGCTGTGGCCGAGGGACGAACAGCCACGCCGCCAGAGCGGTCTGCAGGTCCGGCCGAGGATCGGCCGCTCGTTCGTAGCGGGCGTGATCCCGGATCAGCTCGACGAGCTCCGGCAGGTCGGCCGCATCGACGGCCCTGATCGAGACGTCGTCAGCAGGCACAGGAGATGGCGTCCAGCGGCGCGGTCAGCGGGTCCTTGGCGCGAACGACGGGGCCGCGTTCGTCCTCGACGGGATAGCCCTCGCGCGCCCAGTACTCGAAGCCGCCGATCATCTCCTTGACCTGGTAGCCCAGCTGCGCGAACTCCAGGGCGGCCCGGGTCGCACCGTTGCAGCCCGGCCCCCAGCAGTACGTCACGACGGGCATGTCCAGCGGGATCTCATCGGCGGCCCGGCCGGCGATCTCGGCCGTCGGCATGTGGAGCGCTCCCACGATGCGGCCCTGAGTCCAGGCGGCCTCTCCCCGTGAGTCGACCAGCACGAAGCGGGCGCGTTCGGTCTGGTCGGCGTAGACATCTGAGGCGTCGGTCTCGAAGGCGAGCTTGCTCGCGAAGTGCGAGACGGCCTCGGCGGAGGCGGCGGTGGAGGCGACAGCAGAAGCGGCAGCAGAAGCAGCGGCGGTGGAGAAGATCATGACCGAACCGTACTGACGCCGGTTACTCGTATGAAGGCCCGTTCCCCGGCATCCCGGACGAACTGCCTTCGATTTCGTGGCATTCTTGCCCGATGCCCGCGAATCTCCCTTTCGAGCCCGACAAGGTCGATACGGCCATCCTGAAATCGCTGCAGGCCAACGGGCGACAGAGCATCGCCGAGCTGGCACGGCACATCAACATGAGCCACAGTGCGGCCGCCGAACGGGTCCGTCGCCTCGAGGAGTCCGGCGTCATCTCCGGCTACGGCGCGCAGGTCGACCCCGAACGACTCGGGTTCACGATCCTGGCCTACCTGCGCCTGCGCTACCCGAGCAGCGTCTACGACCCACTCCACAAGCTGCTCGCCGACCTGCCCGAGGTCATCGAGGCGCACCACGTCACCGGCGACGACTGCTTCATCATGAAGGTCGTCGCGACCGACATGAAGCACCTCGAGCAGATCAGCGGCAGGGTCGGCTCGCTCGGCAGCGTCACCACCAGCCTCGTCTACTCGTCCCCGTTGCCGCCGCGGCCGCTGCTTCCTCCGACCTGATCGCCGATCGACCCCGTGGCCAGCGTGGCCAGCGTGGCCAGCGCAGCCGCCGAGGGCGAGCCGGGCTCGGCCCGGTAGAGCACGATGCGCTGGCTGGTCTCGGGCAGCACCATCGCCTCGTAGGCCAGGTCCATCCGTCCCGCCACCGGATGCCGCAGCCGCTTGATCCCGTAGCCGCAGTCGATCACCGGGTGCTCGGCCCACAGCTCGGCGAACAGGTCGCTGCGCTGGACGAGCTCGCCGACCAGGCAGCTGAGGATGTGGTCGTCGGGGTGCAGTCCCGAGGAGTAGCGCAGGAAGCCGACCATCTGCAGGGCGGTGCCCTCGGGGTCGACGAAGAGCTCGGGCCCGCCCGGCTCCAGGAAGAAGCGGCGGACCAGGTTGGGGCGCCGGGGACGGCCGGCGTACGGGGCGTCGAAGTCCAGGTCGTGGCCGAAGAGGCGATGACCGAGGTCGTTCCAGGCGAGCACGTAGTTGGCGTGGTCGACGATGAGCGCCGGACCGGGATAGTCCATCAGCATCGCCACCGCGGTCGGGCGCGCCTCATCGCTGCGACCGCTCGCCGAGACGGTCTCGATCGGTCGCGCCAGGCGACGCAGGTGGTCGTGCTCCTCGGCGCTCAGCCGCAGCGCCCGGGCGAGCGAGTCGATCACGGCGTCGGAGGCGTTGTGGTGGTCGGCCTGCTCGAGCCGGGTGTAGTAGGCCGGCGAGACACCGGCGAGCATCGCCAGCTCCTCACGTCTGAGCCCGGGTACGCGGCGAGCACCGTAGGACACCAACCCGGCGTCCTGGGGACTGATCGCCGCCCGGCGGCTGCGCAGGAACTCTCCGAGGTCGGTCGTCATGGTTCCTATAGTGCGGCCGGACGGCGATTTCTTCCTGACCCTGTCAGTGGCAGGCACGCGGGTGGGTGGCAGGACAGGTGTCTGGCTGGCTCGCGGCCGCCGCGCGAGCGTTGGGGCCATGACCACGACTACCCAGGCCGAGCCCGTACGCGAGGCCGCCATGACCCGCGGACAGCTGCTGGTGCTCCTGCTGCTGCTCGCCTCTCAATTCACCCTGACCGTCGACTTCTCGATCCTCAACGTGGCGCTGCCGACCGTCGGCGAGGACCTCGGCTTCGCCGAGGCCCATGTGCAGTGGATCGCGACCGCGTTCGCCCTGTGCGCCGCCGGGTTCACGCTGCTCTTCGGCCGGATCGGCGACTACGTCGGCCGGCGGCGGGTGTTCCTGGTCGGCATGGTCGCGCTGGGCGCGGCCTCGCTGCTCGGCGGGGTCGCCACCTCACCCGAGATGCTGCTCACGGCCAGGGTCGCCCAGGGTCTAGCGACCGCAGCGGTCACCCCGGCCGCGCTCTCCTTGCTCACTGTCTCCTTCCCGGAGGGACCGCTGCGGCAGCGTGCACTGGGCCTGAACAGCGTGGTGATGTCGACCGGGTTCACCGCGGGCGCGGTGCTGGGCGGGGTGCTCACCGATCTGCTCTCGTGGCGCTGGGCGTTCCTGGTGAACGTGCCGATCGCGCTGGTGGTCGTAGCGATCGCGCCGTTCGTGCTGCGTGACTCCGCCGACCGGGAGCGGTCGCGGCTCGACCTCCCGGGTGCCGTGCTGGTGACCGGCGGCCTGCTCGCGCTGGTCTACGGCGCGACCCGGCTGGGCGAGGCCGGCATCGCCGACACCTGGGGGCTGGCGTCGATCGTCGTCGCGGTCGTGCTGCTGGTCGCCTTCTGGCGGGCAGAGTCCACCCACCCGCACCCGCTGGTGCCGCTGCAGATCCTCACCCGGCGGACCATCGGGTTCGGCAACATCGCCGGCTTCGCGACCTTCGCCTTCGAGTCCTCGCTGGTCTTCGTGCTGACGATGTACCTCCAGCACGTCCTCGGCCTCAACGCGCTCCAGACCGGACTGATGCTCGGCGCAATGGGCGCGGGGGCGATCATCGGCGGCTCCGTCGGTCCGCGGCTGATCGAGACCTTCGGCGTACGCAACACGGTGGCCGGCGGACTCGCCCTCCAGGCGGTGACCACCGGCGTCCTCGTCCTGATCGGGCCCTCGCTCGGCTGGCTGTGGTTCGTCGGTTTGATGAACTTCGTCGGCGCCATCGGGCACGTCGCCGCCATCGTCGGGTTCATGGTCGCCGCGACCTCCGGGCTGCCCGACCACGAGCAGGGGCTGGCCACCGGGCTCGCGATGATGACCCAGCAGGTCGCGATCGCGCTCGGGATCCCGATCATGTCCACGGTCGCCACCGCCGCGGGCGGGGTCGCCTCGCTCGGGGCTCTGCAGGTGGCGGTCGCGGTCAACGCCGTGCTCGTCCTGGGCGCCGCGCTGCTGGTCGCCGTCGGGCTCCGTCCCGGTATCCGAAATCGGCTCGACTAAGTTAACTGACTTGCTAGACTTTTGCCATGGCTGATCACCCCCGCCTCCGACTGGCAGTCGCTCTCGACGGAGCCGGGTGGCACCCGGCCGCCTGGCAGGAACCGAACGCCCGGCCCCAGGACCTGCTGACACCCGGCTACTGGGCCGGCCTCGTCCAGGAGGCCGAGACCGGCCTCCTGGACTTCGTCACGATCGAGGACTCGCTCTCGATCCAGACCGACGCGCCTTTCGGCGTCGCGGACGACGAGCGCACCGACCGGGTGCGCGGACGGCTCGACGCGGTGCTGATCGCGTCCCGGATCGCGCCGCTGACCAGGCACATCGGGATCGTCCCGACGGCGATCGTGACCCACACCGAGCCGTTCCATCTGAGCAAGGCGATCGCGACGCTGGACTACGTGAGCCGGGGCCGGGCCGGCGTACGTGTGCAGGTGGCACCGCGGCCGCGAGACGCTGCTCTCTTCGGGCGGCGGGAGTTCCCCGAGATCTCGTACGCCGACCTGGGCTCCCCCGCGGGCGAAGAGCTGATCCGGGAGGCGTTCGCCGAGGCGGCCGACTACGTCGAGGTGCTGCGACGGCTGTGGGACTCCTGGGAGGACGACGCGGAGATCCGCGACGTCGCGACCGGACGGTTCATCGACCGCGACAAGATCCACTACATCGACTTCGAGGGACTCCACTTCGACGTCAAGGGCCCCTCGATCACCCCGCGGCCTCCGCAGGGGCAGCCCGTCGTGGCCGCCCTCGCACACCGAGACAGGCCCTTCGAGCTGGTGGGCGCCTCCGCCGACGTCGGGTTCGTGACCCCGCACAACGCCGCCGACATCGCCGAGATCGCCGCCCAGATCCGGACCGCGCAGGACGCCGCCGGACGCTCCGGGGAGACGGTCCACGTCTTCGGGGACATCGTCGTCCTCCTCGACGAGACCGAGCAGAGCGCCCGGGATCGGCTGGCCCGCCTGAACGAGGAGGCCGGGGCCGCGTACGAGTCCGATGCGCTGGTCTTCGCCGGCACCGTCGAGGGTCTCGCCGACCTGCTCGCGACCTGGCACGCCGCCGGTCTCTCCGGGTTCCGGCTGCGGCCCGCGGTGCTCCCCGACGACCTGCTCCAGATCACCCGAGAGCTCGTGCCGGAGCTGCAGCGGCGCGGGCTCTTCCACGATGCGTACGACGCCGAGACGCTCCGCGGAGCGCTCGGCCTGCCGCGTCCCGTCAGCCGCTACGCCACCACCGAGGGGACGCCCGCATGAGCACTCCGAAGAAGCAGGTCCATCTCGCCGCCCACTTCCCCGGCGTCAACAACACGACCGTGTGGAGCGACCCGGCCTCGGGCAGCCACATCGAGTTCGACTCGTTCGTCGAGTTCGCCCAGATCGCCGAGCGCGGGCTGTTCGACTTCATGTTTCTCGCCGAGGGGCTGCGGCTACGCGAGCAGGCCGGGGAGATCTACGACCTCGACGTGGTCGGGCGGCCGGACACGTTCGCGATCCTGGCCGCGCTCGCCGCGGTCACCGACCACCTCGGCCTGACCGGCACGATCAACTCGACCTTCAACGAGCCCTACGAGGTCGCCCGCCAGTTCGCGAGCCTCGACCACCTCTCCGACGGCCGGGCCGCGTGGAACGTGGTCACCTCCTGGGACGCGTTCACCGGGGAGAACTTCCGGCGCGGCGGCTACCTGCCGCAGGGGGAGCGCTACGAGCGGGCCCGGACGTTCCTCGACGCCGCGATCCGGCTGTGGGACACCTGGAAGGGCGAGGAGATCCTCGCCGACAAGGCGTCGGGCGAGTTCCTGTCGACCCCGGCGCCGGGCGCGTTCGAGCACCACGACTCGCAGTTCGACATCAGTGGCAGGTTCAACGTCCCGCGGAGCCCGCAGGGCCGCCCGGTGATCTTCCAGGCCGGCGACTCCGAGGAGGGCCGCGAGTTCGCCGCGGCCAAGGCCGACGCGATCTTCTCCCGGCACAGCCATCTCGAGGACGGCCAACGGTTCTACACCGACGTGAAGGGACGCCTGGAGAAGCACGGGAGGAGGCACGAGGACCTGCTGATCCTGCCCGCCGCCACCTTCGTGCTCGCAGACACCGACGCCGAGGCCGTCGAGCTGGCCCGGGAGATCCGGCTGCAGCAGGTCTCCCCCGCGACCGCGATCAAGCTGCTCGAGCAGCTGTGGAACCGCGACCTCTCCGACCACGACCCGGACGGCCCGCTCCCCACCGTCGACCCTTCGGAGAACGACGACCTGATCGCCAAGGGCCGCGCCAGCGCCCGCTCGCACGGTGACCGGCTGGACCAGGCCGAGCGGTGGCGGGCGACCTCGCGGGAGAAGGGGCTGAGTACCCGCGAGACGATCGTCGAGGTCACCGGCCGGCAGAGCTTCATCGGCTCGGCGGAGACGATCGCCTCCACCATCGACGACCACGTCCAGGCCGACGCTGCCGACGGCTACATCCTGGTCTCCCACATCACCCCCGGCGGCCTGGCCCCCTTCGTCGACCACGTGGTGCCGCTGCTCCAGGAGCGCGGCGTCTTCCGCACGGCCTACGAAGGGGCCACGCTCCGCGAGAACCTCGGTCTCCGAGAGCCGACCAGATGAGATTCCTGGCGATCACGCTCATCGTCCACCGGCCCGATCCGATGACGGGGCAGCAGAAGGCGACGTACGACAGGTTCCAGGAGGTCATCACGAACGCCGTCCTCGCCGAGGAGCTGGGGTTCGACGGGTTCGGGGTCGGCGAGCGGCACGAGCGGCCGTTCATCTCCTCCTCGCCGACGGTGGTGCTGTCCCACCTCGCCGCCCTGACGAGCCGGATCAGGCTCTTCACCGCGGTCACGACGCTCGCGCTCCTGGACCCGGTGCGGGCCTACGAGGACTACGCGACTCTCGACCATCTCTCGGACGGACGCCTCGAGCTGATCATCGGCAAGGGCAACGGCTCGGCCCAGCGTGATCTGTTCCAGGTGACGCCGGAGGACCAGTGGGACCGGAACGCGGAGTCCTACGAGATCTTCCGGCAGCTGTGGCGGAAGGACCGGGTCACGGCGACCCCGAGGTTCCGCCCCGAGCTGGTCGAGGCCGAGGTCTGGCCGCGGCCGCTGCAGCAGCCGGTACGGGTCTGGCACGGGAGCGCCACCTCGAAGGAGTCCGTCGACCTCGCCGCCCGCTACGGCGACCCGCTCTTCTCGGCCAACGTGACCAACCCGATCGACCCCTACGGCGAGCTGGTCGACCACTACCGCGAGCGCTGGACGGCCTACGGCCACGACCCGGCCGACATCGCGATCGGCGCCGGGACGGCAGGGCTGCTCGTGGCGAGGACCAGCCAGGAGGCGTACGCCGCCTATCGGCCGGTCTTCGAGGGCCAGCTCGCCTTCCAGGCGAGCCTCGGGCTCGAGCCGGTCTTCGCGACCCTGGAGGACTTCGTCGAGCGCTCCTCGGCGCTGGTCGGGTCGCCGCAGCAGGTGCTCGAGAAGATCCACCGCTACCACGACCGCTTCGGACACCAGGTCGTCCACGTCCAGGCGGACGCGAGCGGTCTGACCGAGCAGCAGCACCGCGACAGCCTGGAGCTCTTCGCGACCGAGGTCGCCGCCCCGCTGCGTACCGCCCTCCCCGACCCGCCCTGGGGCTGGGGCTCCCCCACGAACGGAGCACACCCGTGAGCCACACGCCATTGTCCGTCCTCGACCTCGTCCCCGTGGCCTCCGGCGCCTCGGGCGCGGACGCCCTACGCAACGCGATCGACCTCGCGCGGGCCGCCGAGTCCTTCGGCTACCACCGCTACTGGGTCGCCGAGCACCACCTCAACCCCGGGGTCGCCGGCACCTCGCCCGCGGTCGTCCTGGCGCTGCTCGGCAGCGCCACCTCGCGGATCCGGCTCGGGTCCGGGGCGGTGCTGATGGGGCATCGGACGGCACTGTCGACGATCGAGGAGTTCGGGCTGCTCGACGCCGCCTTCCCCGGTCGGATCGACCTCGGCCTGGGCCGCTCCGGCGGCCGACCCGGAGCCTCGAGCCCGGTGGCCATCCCGGTGGAGCTGGTCGACGGACGCACTCCGGAGGGGCTGCTCGTTCCGCCCAAGTTCGATCCCAGCGGGCTGCTCGGCTCGCCACGGTTCCGGCTCCAGAAGGAGCTCCTGCAACTCCCCGGAGCGACCGCGGCCGACTACGGCGAGCAGATCGACACGATCCTGGCCTTCGTCGATGGCACCTACCGTGACGCCGCCGGCACCCCGGCGCGAGTCGTACCCGGCGAGGGTGCCGAGCTCGAGCTGTGGGTGCTCGGCAGCAGCGGTGGCGAGAGCGCCGAGGCGGCCGGGAAACGGGGCCTCCGGTTCGCCACGAACTACCACGTCAACCCCTCCGGCGTCCTCGAGGCGGCCCACTCCTACCGCACCGCCTTCGCGCCGTCCGACACCCTCGATGCACCCCACGTCGCGGTCTCCGCCGACGTGGTGGTCGCCGAGACCGAGGAGGAGGCGCGCGAGCTCGCCACCGGCTACGGCCTCTGGGTCCGTTCCATCCGCACGGCCGAGGGCGCCATCCCGTTCCCGACCCCCGACGAGGCCCGCGAGTGGGAGTGGACCGCGGAGGACCGAGCGCTCGTCCAGGACCGTCTCGACACCCAGTTCGTCGGCACCGCGGCCCAGGTCGCCGACCGACTGGAGATCCTCCAGCGGGCCGTCGACGCGGACGAGCTGGTCATCACGACGATCACCCACGACCACGCCGACCGCGTCCGCTCCTACGAGCTGATCGCGGA
This sequence comes from Nocardioides sp. NPDC059952, assembly GCF_042730435.1. NCBI lineage: Bacteria > Bacillati > Actinomycetota > Actinomycetes > Propionibacteriales > Nocardioidaceae > Nocardioides > Nocardioides sp. NPDC059952. Next base: position 12,860 of record NZ_JBHWLY010000087.1, read on the forward strand.
GGAGTGGGCCCGCCGCGGTCGCTAGGGCCAGATGCTGACCGAGTTACCTCGGTCAGCATTCGGCCGATCCGCCCTACGGCAGCTTCTCCCCCGCCTCGACCGCGACCGGCAGCCGGTTGCCGGCCGGCGGGAGCGGGCAGGTGGCGTGGTCGGTGTAGGCGCACGGCAGGTTGGTCGCGCGGTTGAAGTCGACCACCACGTTGCCGTCCAGGTCAGGGGCGTCGACGGAGAGCGAGCGGTTGGCGGCGTACGTCGTCCGTCCCGAGGTCTGATCGACGAACAGCACGTGCAGCGCACCGGGAGCGGAGCCGGGGAAGGCGATCAGGCTGTGCACCGCGCCGCCCACCTCGAACTCGAGCTCGCCGACGGCCTCGTAGACGTGCTCGAGGCCGTCGACGACCGAGCCGACGGTGGTCGGCACGGGGGTGTCGTACGCGACGAAGCGGCCGGGAACGGCCCACGACGGGTCCGGCGAGTAGGCCGGCGTGCCTCGGTAGTCGACCAGGACCGGGTTGTCGGGGTGGCGCGGCCGGATGATGTCGCTGCCGCCGCGCCTGGCGATCTCGACCACCGCGTCACCGAACGACGCCGTGATCCCGCCGCGCTCGTCGAGCACGCCGAACGAGTGTCGGCCGGTGATCTCGACGCCATCGACGACCAGCGACTCACCCGGGGCCAGCGAGACGACGATGCCCGCGGGCCCGCTCGACCAGGCGCCCGGCACGTCGTCGTACGTCTCCGGCTCCTCGGCGAGCCATCGGATCGAGGTGATCGCGAGGAATCCGTGCGCCGAGGCGCGTCTTCTCTCGTGCTCTTCGTGCCACGTCGCCCAGTCCTGGGCGAAGGTGTCGGTGACGGTCATGGGGTCCTCCCGGAAGGTTCAGAATGCCGGCTTCGGATTGAACTCCGACTTGTCCAGCTCGATGTCGGAAACGTCCCACTTCGTGAAGATCTTGTTATAGGTGCCGTCGGCGATGAGCTCGTTGATGGCGTCGACGAGCACCGGCGCCAGCGGCGACTTCTTGGCGACGACGAAGCCGACGTCGGTGAGGCTGAGCTCGCCGAGGTACTTCAGCCCGGGCTGGTGGGAGACCAGATACTTCAGCGACAGGGTCGGCCCGAAGTAGAGGTCGGTTTTGCCGTTCTGCAGACCGAGCAGGATGGCGGCGCTGTCCTTGAAGTAGTCGACCTCGTAGGGCTCCTTGCCGGCCTTGGTGCACTCCGCCGCACCGTCCTCGAGGATCTGCTGGAAGCTGGAGCCGGGCGAGGTCGCCACCGTGTGGCCGCAGATGTCGGTCAGTGTCTTCACCTGGTCGAGGTCGCCGTCCTCGCGGGAGACGAACGACTGCCCGTCGAGCAGGTAGGTGGCGTAGTCGACGACCTCGAGCCGCTCGGAGGTGACCGCGAAGTTGGCCTGGCCGACGTCGTACTTCCCGCTCTGGGTGCCGGGGACGATGGTCTCGAAGCTGCCGAACTCGGTCTTCCACGTCACGCCCAGCTTGGCCGCGATCGCGTTGCGCAGATCGATGTCGAGGCCGATCTGCTCGCCGGACTGGTCGGACCCGCCGTGCGGGAGGTTCTGCTCCCCGGTCGCCTCGGTGGTGCCGAGGACGAGCGTCTTGGACTTCTGTACGTCGGCGGGCAGCCGCTTCGTCAGCGCCGGATCCGCCTGGATGCCGGAGACGACGTCCTGGGTCGGGATCGCGACCGGCTCCACAGAGGCCGACCCGTCCGATCCGATGCCACGCTCGGCGGCGCTGAGCGTGTCGGAGGAGTTGCCGCATCCGGCGAGGGCGAGGGCCGCGATGGCGACCAGGGCGAGCTTGAGCTTCACAGAACGGGTCCTTTGTCTGGGGGTCACAACACAGCGGAGAGGAACGCCCGAGCGCGCTCATGGGTGGGAGAGACGAGTACGTCGCCGGGCGCCCCGGCCTCGACCAGCCGGCCCTCGTCGAGGAAGACGACCTGGTCGGCGACCTCCCGGGCGAAGCCGATCTCGTGGGTGACCACGATCATCGTCATCCCGGTCTGCGCGAGGTCCTTCATCACGCCGAGCACCTCGCCGACCATCTCGGGGTCGAGCGCGGACGTCGGCTCGTCGAAGAGCATCAGGTCGGGTTCGACCGCAAGGGCGCGGGCGATCGCCACCCGCTGCTGCTGACCGCCGGACAGCTGCCGCGGATAGGCCCGCTCCTTGTCGGCCAGACCGACCCGGTCGAGCAGCTCGCGCCCGCGGGTCTCGGCCGCCCGGCGGCGTACGCCTGCGGCCAGCTGCCCCTCCAGGACGTTCTCCAGCGCGGTCTTGTGCGGGAACAGGTTGAACTGCTGGAAGACCATCCCGATCCGGCTGCGCTGGCGGGTGGTCGCCCGGTCGGAGAGCTCCCTGAGCTGGTTGCCGTCACGGCGGTAGCCGATGATCTCGCCGTTCACCTCGACGAAGCCGGCGTCGGGCTTCTCCAGATGATTGACCGTACGCAGCAGCGTCGACTTCCCCGAGCCGGACGGCCCCAGGACGACCGCGACCGAGCCCCGCGCGACGTCGAGGTCGATGCTGTCGAGGACCGTGTTGTCCCCGAACCGCTTGGTCAGGCCACGCACCCGCACGAGAGGCTCGCTCATCAGAGCACCTCCACGTCACGACGCGACGGCGAGCGAGGCACCAGCGGCAGCTGCCGCCGCCACAGCCGCCAGAACCCGGTGCGGGCACCCTTGCCACGGGCGTAGTAGCGCTCGACGAAGAACTGGATCGTCGACAGGATCGTGACCAGGATCAGGTACCAGATCGTGGCGACCAGCAGCAGCGGGATGACCAGGTAGTTCTGGGCGTAGATCAGCTGCACCGAGTAGAGCAGGTCCTGCACCGCGATCACCGAGACGATCGAGGTGCCCTTGAGCAGCCCGATCAGCAGGTTGCCGGAGGCCGGGATGATCGCGGGCATCGCCTGCGGCAGCACGATCCGCCAGAAGATCCGGGCCTTGGAGAGACCGAGCGCCTTGGCCGCCTCGGTCTGGCCGGCCTCGACCGAGACCAGGCCGCCACGGATGATCTCGGCGGCGAACGCGGCGATGTCGAAAGTGAGCCCGACGAAGGCTGCCAGCAGCCCGCTGAACAGATGAGCCGTCTCGATCGTGACGAACGGCTTCAGGAACGGGATGCCCAGGCTGATCTGCGGATACAGCGACGCCATCTGGAACCAGAAGAGCAGCTGCAGCAACGGCGGCACGCTCCGGAAGAACCAGATGTAGACCGCGCTCACCGAGCTCAGCACCGGGTTCGCGGAGAGCCGCATGACCGCGAGCACGATGCCGAGCAGGTAGGAGCTCACCAGCACCGCGGCGGTCAGCCACAGCGTCAGCACCAGTCCGTCGAGGATCGAGGGGCGCAGGAAGAACGCGCCGACCACGTCCCAGTGGTAGCGCGGGTTCGTCACCAGGCTCTTCACGATCCCGGCGACCACCAGCAGCGCAAGCACGGCCGAGACCCACTGTCCCGGTTTGCGGCGCGCGACGAGGCGGGCACCGAGGAGCTCCTCGTCGCCGTCTCGGGCAAGCAGGGGGCGGCGACGTACGGCCTCATCAACACTCACGCGCGACCACCACCATATGTCGAGTAACTTGCTCAACATTCTATCCGTGATGCGCGGATTCGGACGAGGCATCCGGAAAATGGGACGAGCCCCGAACCCAGGGGGTTCGGGGCTCGACTCGGGCGAGGCTCAGGCGAGCTCAGACGTGATAGTTCGGCGCCTCGGCCGTCACCTGGACGTCGTGAGGGTGCGACTCCTTGAGCGAGGCCGAGGTGATCCGCATGAAGCGGCCCTGGGTCTGCAGCTCGGAGATGGTGCGCGCGCCGACGTAGAACATGGTCTGGTGCAGGCCGCCGGTGAGCTGGTGGGCGACGGTGGCCAGCGAGCCCTTGTAGGCGACCTGACCCTCGACACCCTCGGGGACAATCATGTCGTCGTCGGTGACCTCGGCCTGGAAGTAGCGGTCCTTGGAGAAGGACTTCTTGCCGCGCGAGGACATCGCGCCCATCGAGCCCATGCCGCGGTAGGCCTTGAACTGCTTGCCGTTGATCAGGACCGTGTCACCGGGGGTCTCCTCGGTGCCGGCGAGCATCGAGCCGAGCATCACGGTGTCGGCACCGGCGACGATGGCCTTGCCGATCTCGCCGGAGTAGCGCAGACCGCCGTCGGCGATCACCGGGACGCCGGCCGGCTTGCAGGCCAGGCTCGCCTCGTAGACGGCCGAGATCTGCGGCACGCCGACGCCGGTGACGACGCGGGTGGTGCAGATCGAGCCCGGGCCGACGCCGACCTTGACCGCGTCGGCGCCTGCGTCGACGAAGCTCTGCGCGCCTTCCTTGGTGGCGACGTTGCCGCCGATGACCTGGACGTGCTTGGTGGCCGGGTCGGTCTTGAGGCGACGGACCATGTCGATCAGCATGCGTACGTTGCCGTGGGCCGTGTCCGCGACGAGCACGTCGACACCGGCCTCGATGAGCGTGGTGGCCCGCTCCCACGCGTCACCGAAGTAGCCGATCGCGGCGCCCACGAGCAGCCGGCCCTGAGCGTCCTTGGAGGCGTCGGGGAACTGCTCGGACTTCACGAAGTCCTTGACGGTGATCAGGCCGGTGATGCGGCCGTCGGTGTCCACCAGCGGGAGCCGCTCGAGCTTGTGCTGGCGCAGCAGCTTGGTGGCCTCTTCGCGGGAGATCTCGGCGGGGCCGGTGATCAGGTCCTTGGAGGTCATCACCTCGTTGACCTTCGTGGTCGCCCACTCCGCGACCGGGGTGAACCGGAGGTCGCGGTTGGTGATGATGCCGATCAGCTTCTGGTCGACGTCGACCACGGGGAACCCGGAGATCCGGTATTCACCGGCGAGCTTGTCGAGCTGCTCCAGCGTCGCGTCGGGGCCGATCGTGACCGGGTTGGAGATGATGCCGGTCTGGGTGCGCTTGACCAGGTCGACCTGGTAGGCCTGATCCTCGATCGAGAGGTTGCGGTGGAGGACGCCGATGCCGCCCTGGCGGGCCATCGCGATCGCCATCCGGGACTCGGTCACGGTGTCCATCGCCGCGGAGATGAGCGGGACCCGCAGGTTGATCTCGCGGGTCAGCCGGGAGGTCGTATCGATGTCGGACGGCGCCAGATCCGAATACCCGGGCATCAGGAGTACGTCGTCGTAGGTGAGGCCGAGCGTCGCAAACTTCTCCGGGATCTCCATGAAGAGATTCTACGGTCCGGCTCGCGTGTCCCCGAAAACGCCAGGAGTCATCTGCCCAAAGGCTTGAGGTCGCGCACCGGCACCTTGACGGTCAGCAGGTCGCCGGCCATCCGGATCCGTCCGCGCATCCCGGCGGCGAGAACCATGGGCAGAACAGCCTGGTTGTCGGACTGGGTGGTGAGCAGGATCTCGTCGGCGCCGAGCATGTGCGCGAGCTTGGCAGTGTCGACCAGCAGCCTCGTCCCGATCCCGCGGCGCTGCCAGGCCGGGTCGACGCGCAGGTTGACGACGCGTACGTTCTCGTCCTCCGCGGTCGCCCCCTGGACCTCGCCGATGCCGACGGCGACGCCGTCGATCAGGGCGGTGACGGTCTCCCCGGTGACGACGAGCTCGGGGGTGCTTCCGGTGCCCAGCCGGCGTACGGGCGGAGTGGTGCCGATGGCCGCCGACTCGCGGCTGCGGTCGAGGACGTCGTTGACCAGGTCGGCCATCGCGGACCCGCGGGCGTGCTCGGTCGCGGTGAAGGGGGCGGTGCGGTGCAGCTGGACGTCGACGTCGGCGACCCGCAGCTCCATGGTGTCGTGGACGACCCCCGGCGGGGCCTCGGCCTCGGCGTCGAAGAGCTGGGCGACCACCTCCGGGAACGACATCGGCCGCTCCAGGACGTGCCGGGCCGCCTGCACGTAGCGCGTCGGCTGGTCGGCCAGAGCCGCCTCGGTAGCGGTCTGGATGACGATCCCGCCACCGCCCGCGGAGGAGATCAGGTCGCAGATCTCCTTCTCGCCCCAGCCCTCGGGCGTACGCAGCACGAACTCGTCGGTGACCTGCGCCAGCCCTGGGAAGATCTGCATCCCCAGGATGTTGACCCCGGCCTCACCGCAGCGCTGTGCCAGCGCCGCAAGTGTGCCCGGTCGGTCCGGCAGTGTCGTACGTACTCTCCACAACATCGTCCCCACCATGCGCCCTAGTCTGCCTGTTTCGCTGTTTCTGGTCCGTTACCCACGGTTAAACCTTGGGCCCGGCTCAGTCTGCGGGCGGCCGCGGCGGGGTCCGTTCGCCCGCCTCGACGAGCACGTCGATGTGGTTGGTCGCGGGCGGGAGCGGGCAGGTGGCGTGGGTCGTGTAGGCGCAGGGCATGTTCGCGGCGCGGTTGAAGTCGAGGACGACGGTGCCGTCGACCGGCGGCTCGACGGCGAGCTGACGGCAGGCGGCGTAGGTCGTCACGCCGCTGGTCTCGTCGGTGAACAGCAGCCACAGCTCGCCGTCGCCACCGTCGAAAGCGATCAGCCGCTGCGGGCGACCACCCACCTCGAACGCAACCTCCCCCACGGCGTCGATGACGCTCGAACGGCCCTCGACCACGGAGCCGACCGAGATCGGGCGGTTCGTCTCGTAGGCGGTGAATGTGGCCCTGACCTGCCACGACGGGTCCGGAGCGTACGTCGGCGTGCCGGCGTAGTCGCGCAGGAACGGGCCGTCGGGCTGCCGCGGCCGGAGCACCGGGGTGCCGAACCGGTCGGCGACCTCGACGGTCCCGGCGTCGAAGGTCGCGGTCACACCGTACGGATCCACGTGACCGAAGACGTGACGGCCGGCGAGCTTCGCGCCGCCGAGCTCGAGCCACTCCCCCTCGCCGAGTTCGACGACGGCACCCTCCGGACCGGTCGACCAGACACCCGGAATTCCGGGGAACCGCTGCGGGCGTGGGCCCAGCCAGTGCAGGGCGGTGATCGCCAGGAAACCTTCGGGGCTTCTCAGCTCGGCTTCCCGCTCATCGCGCCACCGTTGCCAAGCCCGCTCGAAAGTCACGCGCTGCACTCTACAAAGAGTTGCGTTGCCAGGTCTTGCAATGATCGCTGAGTTTTACCTCGGGTTTACCGTCGGCGCGCCTGACCCTTCACCCGCGCGAGCCCGGCCAGACGGATCGCGACGCGGGTCGCGGTGACCAGGACGAGGTACCAGATCGCAGCCACCACCAGCAGCGGGATGATCAGGTGGTTGCGCTCCTCGAGCGCTTGGACGACACCGAGCAGGTCCGTGATCGAGAGCACCGAGACCAGGCTCGTCACCTGGAGCGTCGTCACCAGGAGGTCGCCCAGCACGGTCAGTCGGTCACCGCCCGGGAGAGCCCTCGCCGCGTACGCTCCCATCGCCAGCGCCAGCCCCGCGATCGCCGCGAGGACCGGCGTGACCAGCCGGACCGCGTCGATGTGCACCCCCGGGATCCCGAAGGTGATGTCGGGAAAGACCAGCGCGATGTTGCTCCACAACAGCAGCTGGACGAGCACCGGGATGCTGCCGAAGACCCAGACGTACGCGGCCGCGATCCCGCTCAGCACCGGGTTGCCCGACCTCTCCATCGAGATCACGACCAGTCCGATCGCCCAGGCCACCGCGAAGACCAGCGCGGTCAACCGGATCGTGAGCCAGACCCCGGCGAGGACGTCCGGGTGGAGCAGATGCCCGAGGACCGCACCCGGGAGCAGGTTCTCGTTCCGCACCAGGCTCACCAGGAACCTGAGGAGAAGGAGGCCGAGGACGGCCGCGATCAGCCATGTGACTGTGTTGGTCTCGACACGGCTCGACCAGCGGGCAACGCTGGTCGAGCCGCCGGCGCCGCTGGGCGGTGGCGTGTCGAGACCAACACAGTCGTCGTCCGCAGCCGTCTTGCTCATCGCCGTGAACCATGGCGTCTCCTGGTGACCGGGAGGTTGCTACCAGCTGGTCATTCCTTGAAATCGCCGAGTCGGCGCATCGGTCCCGTCCCGCTCGCCTCGCTTCGCGAGACCTGGGACAGATGCGCCGACTCAGCTTTCTAGTAGGAGGGCTGAGCCTGGACGTTCAGCTCGTCGAACCTGACCCGCTTCGCCGAGGCGACCCGCGGGTCGCGCAGGTCGAAGACGTCGAAGCCGCGCTGGATCTCGTTGGAGTAGATGTAGCCGTTGTAGTAGTAGGTCGACCAGGGCCCCGCGATCGTCGAGGTGTCCTCGAACGGACCGCGGTCGAACCAGGCGATCTCCTTCGGGTTGGCGGAGTCGGTGAAGTCGTAGACCGACACACCACCCTGATACCAGGCCTGGACCATGATGTCCTTGCCCTTGACCGGGATCAGCGAGCCGTTGTGGGCGACGCAGTTCTCGGTGTTGGACTGGGTGCGCGGGATCTTGTAGTAGGACTTGAAGACGAGCTGGCCGCCCTCGATGTCGTAGATGCCGTTGGCACCCTTCTCCATCCCGGTCTCCGGGTTGCAGGTCGGCGCACCGCCGCCGCCGAGCTCGTCGGTGAAGACGACCTTGGTGCCGGTGTTGTTGAAGGTGGCCGAGTGCCAGAACGCGAAGTTCGCGGTGTCGGTGACCTGCTCGGTCACCACCGGGTTCTCGCGGTCGGAGATGTCCATCAGGATGCCGTCACCCATGCAGGCGCCGGCGGCGATGTCCTTGGACGGGTAGGTGGTGATGTCGTGGCAGCCGGCGGTGTTGGTGTATCCGCCGTCGGGGAACAGCACCGGTTCGTTGACCACCGCGGCCCGCTCCGGCGCCCGGGTCGGGATCTTCACGATGCTGATCCTGTCGTGCGGAGGCTGGCAGTCGGGGTAGGTCGCACGCGGCCCGTAGGAGGAGACGTACGCATAGACCGATCGCCTGTCCTTGCTCGGTGCCAGCGAGTGGGTGTGGGAGCCGCACTTGGTCTCGACCGCCGCGACGTACTCCGGGTCTCTGGGGTTGCTGATGTCGAAGACACGGATGCCTTCCCACGACTCCTTGATCTCGGCCGACTGCGCCACGTTGTCGCAGGTGTTGTTGCTACGGCTGGAGTCGACGGAGAGGACCAGCAGGTCGCCGTAGACGGAGATGTCGTTCTGGGACCCGGGGCAGACGTACTGCTTCACGAGTCGCGGCTTCGTCGGGTTCTTGATGTCGATGACGTTGAACCCGTTGTAGTTGCCCGCGAACGCGTAGCGCCCCTGGAAGGCGAGGTCGCTGTTGAGGGCGTTGGTGGGCGTGAAGGCACCTGACTTGGGGATGTTGGCGATCAGGTGCATGTTGGGTGTGCCGTCGGACTCGCCGGCGGGCACGACCGGATTGTTGGCGCCGAGGTTGGCAAGGTCGTTGCCGGCGACGCAGGCGGAGGCGAAGTTGTCACCGAGCTTGGTGATCGCCTGCTTCTCCTCGGCGGTGCAGCTCGTCTGGGCTTCCGGAGCCTCGGTCTCGGTGCTCTCGGTGCCGTGGGTATGGGACTCGTCTGCGGAGGACGGGGCGGCGACGGCCAGCCCTCCTGCGACAACCATGACCACCGCGATGGGGGCCAGGTAGTGGGTGGGTCGTCTTAGCCTCATGATCGCAAGCCTTCCGAGTCGGCCGCCGTGGGGTGGCACGGGCAGGACCTCTCAACTTTAGTAAAAGTCGTACACGGGAGGCATGGAATATGAATAAATTGTTCATCTCTGCGGGATCTCGGAAGGAGACACACATGCCCGGTAGGCGATTCGGTGTCATCACCTCGGGTGTGGTCTTCGCGGCGATCTCGCTCGGCGGGTGCGGAGGCTCCTCGGACGCGCACGGCGACCATGGCGGTCACTCGCCCAGCCCGGAGGCGGCCACCCAGTCGGCACCCGTGGTCCAGGGCGGAGCGCCGGGTGAGGCCGCGGCGACGATCTCACCATCGGCCGCTGCCACGGACCAGTGGACCCAGACCGATGCCGACTTCGTGACGATGATGATCCCGCACCACGCCCAGGCACTGGAGATGACCCGGCTGGCCCGCGAGCACGGCGTCCACCCCGAGGTCGTGTCCTTGGCCGAGCGCATCGAGTCGGCCCAGGGTCCCGAGATCGTGGCGATGAGCGGCTGGCTCAACACCCGCGGGCTGCGGGTGCCGCGCGCCTCGGACCCCGCGCACACCATGGCCGGCATGCTCACGCCGGATCAGATGAGCGAGCTCGCTACAGCCCGTGGTGAGGAGTTCGACCGGCTCTTCCTGACCGGGATGATCCAGCACCACCAAGGCGCCCTGGAGATGGTCGAGCCGATGGCCGCCAACGGCAGCGACGCGCTGGCGATCGAGATGGCGATGGACGTCGAGGCCACCCAGTCGGTCGAGATCGACATCATGGAGAAGCTGCTCGGGGAGCTGTGAGAACCGATACGGTTCCGCGGTGCCCCTCGCCCCCGCCCGCCGTCGACGCGTCCTGATCGGCTCCGCCGTCGTCCTCTGCCTCGCCCTGATCACGACCGCGCTGGTCTACACCGGCGTCGTGATGCCGACCCGGCTGTTCGCGGCGAAGTACGACGTACGCGGCATCGACGTCTCCCACCACAACGGCACCGTCGACTGGCCACAGGTCGCCGAGCAGGACATCGACTTCGCCTGGATCAAGGCGACCGAGGGCTCCGCGCACGTGGATACGCGCTTCGCCGCCAACTGGGCCGAGTCCCGGCGGGCCGGGCTCGCGACCGGCGCGTACCACTTCATGAGCTTCGAGAGCCCGGGCGCCGACCAGGCGCACAACATGATCGCCACGGTGCCCCGCGTGGCCGGCACGCTCGCCCCGGTCGTCGACCTGGAGCCGTACGGTCGCTTCAAAGGTGATCTGCCGCCCGCCTCCGAGGTCCGCGCCATCCTCGACCCGCTGCTCTCCACGCTCGAGGCGCACTACGGGATCGCGCCGGTCATCTACACCACTCCGTCGGCCTACCGGGCCTACCTCGTCGACGCTTACCCCGACAACCCGATCTGGTTCCGCTCCGTCGCGTGGCCGCCGCGGGTGCCGGACGGGCGGGAGTGGACCGTCTGGCAGTACTCCAACCGGGACCGGCTCGACGGCGTCGGGAGTGAGGACGAGGCGTACGTCGACATGAACGTGCTCTCCGACGACGTCTCTCTCGACTCGCTGATCGTTCGCTGAAATCGCCGAGTCGGGGGCACGGTGCCCCATGGCCCGCATGGGGTAGCCGAGCACCGGGGGCTATGGGGCCCCACGGGGAATGTTGAATTGGCCGG